>VGTA01000795.1 GCA_016874875.1 Deltaproteobacteria bacterium
CTTGATGCACGCCGTGCACCACTCGGCGGACGTGGTGATCAGGAGCAGGCGCTTGGAGTAGTCGGCGTGGTAGTCGCTGAGCAGGCGCGGCGCCCCCTCGGGCGTGAGGAGGCGGAGGTCGGCGAGGGCGTCGCCCACCCCCTCCCCGTAGGGGCCGGCGGGGTAGGCGCCGCGGGGGGCGAAGGCGGAGGAGGACGGCTGGGGGCCGGCGCCCTCCTCAAGGCAGGACGAGAGGAGGGCGCAGAGGAGGGCGCAGAGGAGGGCGCAGAGGAGGGGCCCGCCCCTAAAGCCGTGCGCGCGCTCAGCGATCAGAGCAGAGGTGCGCATAGTCGGGGTGCGACATCCGCTCGCACAGCGAGCACGAGACCGAGAACTCGTCACGGCCGAGCATCGACGGGCAGCTCTCTAAGAGCTTAGCGTCATCCTCCGTGAGCTCACCGCCGCACGCCGCCTGCGCGCTCGGCGCCACGAGGCAGCCCACGCACACCTTGACGGGGAACTGCACCTCGTTGCTCTGCACCTCCCGCCCGTCGAGCGTCTCCCCGTAGAGGCGCATCACCAACACCAGGTTAAAGGAGCCGCGCGTGAGCGCCCGGCCGGCGGGGGTGACGCGCTGGAAGGAGCCGTTCTGCCGCAGGACCTCCACCATCTGCTCGCTGAGGACGGTGACCTGCGGCAAGACCACCGTGCCGGTGCGGTTGACGGCGGAGGTGGAGGTGGAGGCGAGCACGGGGAGGACGCCCGAGAGCGGGACGCTGACGCTCGGGTCGAGTCCGAGGTCCACCGCGTCGGCGTCCACGTAGCGCACGGAGAGACTCTTGAGGTTGATGGTGGTGGTCACCAAGAAGCCGTCGCCGGGCTTGAGGTTGTTGGCGGTGACCATGTTGGCGAGGCGGTTCTGCGCCACGAGGTTGATGGTGTAGGAGGGCGAGAGGGCGAGGTCCACCGTGCCGCTCGCCAGCGACTCGTCGGCCACGTTCACGGGCTTGCACTCCGCGTCGGTGGGGATGACGTTGTAGAGCTGAATGGAGAAGTCCTCCGCGTCGCAGCCCGCCAGCGCGGCGGCGAGGCCGGCGGCGAGGCGGGCGGCGGGGCGGGCGGGGCGGCGAGCGCGGGCGGGGCGGCGAGCGCGGGAGGCGAGGCTGAGCATCGCGGGACTCCTTGGACGGGGGCGAGGCGCGCGGGGGGCGCTCAAAAGGGAGGAGGGCGCAGGGCGGCGGCGCGCGCGGCGTCGCAGAGGTCCTCCACGCCCACCCGCTCGAGGGCGGGCGCGCCGAGGGCGGTGAGCACGACGAAGGTCAGCTGCTCCCCACTACGCTTCTTGTCTCGCCGCAAGAAATCAAGGCTCTCGGCGGAGAGCGCGGCGCGCCAGTCGGTGGGGAGGCCGAGGGCGCGCAGCAGCGCCACGGCGCGCGCGGCGTCGGCGGGCGGGAGGCCGCGCGCCACGCTGCGCTCGAGGGCGAAACAGAGGCCGAGCGCCACCGCCTCGCCGTGGAGGAGGTCGCGGCTCGCGGCCTCGAGGGCGTGCCCGAGGGTGTGCCCGAGGTTGAGGGTGACGCGCTCCCCGCGCTCGCGCTCGTCGCGCGACACCACCGCCGCCTTCACCGCCACCCCCCGCCGCAGGAGCGACGGCGAGAGGGCGGAGGCGACGCGGGGCGCGCGCGCGAGCGCCTCGAGGTCCTCGAGGAGCGCCACGTCGCCGAGGAGCGCGTGCTTCACCAGCTCCGCGCACCCCGCGGCGAGCTGCCGAGGGGGGAGCGTGTCGAGGTACGCGGCGTCGAGCCACGCCCACTCAGGCGGATAGAACGCCCCGAGGAGATTCTTGCCGAGCGCGTGGTTGACCGCCACCTTGCCCCCCACGCTGCTGTCGACCTGCGCGAGGAGCGTGGTGGGCACCTGCGCCCACCGCACGCCGCGCAGCAGCGTGGCCGCGAGCAGCCCCGCGAGGTCCCCCGTCACCCCCCCCCCGAGGGCGACCACGAGGTCCTCGCGGCTCGCGCCCACCTGCAGGCACTGCCACGCCACCGCGTCAAGCGCCCGGAGCGTCTTGTGCCGCTCCCCGGCCGGGAACGAGACCAAGTGCGCGTCCCCCCCTCGCGCCTGCAGCGCCCCCACGAGCGGCCCCCCGTAGAGGTGCGCCACGGTGGAATCCGACACCACCCACAGCCGCCGCCCCTCCGCGAGCAGCCGCTCCACCAGCTCCCCCTCCGCGCCCCGCCGAAACTCCACCACGTGCGCCCCGCACGAGAGGGGGGCGGCGGCGGGGGCGGCGGGGGCGGCGGGGGCGGCGGGGGCGGCGGGGGCGGCGGGGGC
>VGTA01000796.1 GCA_016874875.1 Deltaproteobacteria bacterium
CGACGGCGAGGGCGAGGGAGAGGGCGAGGGCGACGGCGAGGGCGACGGCGAGGGCGAGGGCGCGAGCGCGAGCGAGAGCGAGAGCGGGAGCGCGGGCGTGGGCGAGACGCCGGGAGAGCGCGCGGGGGCGGCGGGGAGGGGGCGCGGGGCGGCGCGGTGGCGTGCCTGCATGAGTGGACTCCGAGGGAGGGGGGCGGGGGCGCGGCGGCGTGGGGCGCGCGGCGCGGGGCGCACTCTACATCACTCTAGATAAAATGACCTCGTCTCCGCGCCGCCCACCCGCACCGCGGGCCCCTGACTCAGGCGCGGGGGCCCCGAATCCCCCGCCGCCTCCCCCGCCGCCTCCTCCGCCGCCCCCAGCAGGCGCGCCACGCGCTCCGACGCCAAGACCTGCCCCCCCGCCTCCCGCGCCAGCGCCTCCGCCCGCGCCGCCAGCGCCCCGTGCAGCCCGTAGAAGGCGTCACGGCTCACGGTCAGGGGCCCGAGCGACGCGCTCCCCTCCTCCACGCCGAGCCCGAGCGCGGGGGGGGCGCCGAGGGCGCGCCAGCGCCAGAGCTCGCCCGCCCAGGCGGCGCGCAGGGCGCGGGCGAAGGCGGCGGCCTCCCGCGCGCGCTCCTCGGCCGTGTCGCGCTTAAAGGTCACCATCGCCGCCCCGCGCCCCGCGCTCACCACCAGCCCCCCGCGCTGCAGCGCCAGCGCGTGCATCGCCTCTCGGAGCGCGGCGAGCGCCTGCGTCAGCGCCGGGGGGGGCGCCTCGTCGCTCAGCGCGTCGAGCCCCTCGAGGGACGCCGCCACCACCCCGAGGGCCCCTCGGCGCGTGGGCACGTCCACCCGCGCCCCCTCGCCGTCGAGCAGCCGCTCGAGCAGGCGGGGCGGCAGCGCCTCGCCCACCCGCTGCGCGAGCGCGTGGCGGCGCGCCCGCTCGCGCCCCGACTGCACCGTGGAGCCGTAGAGGCTCGCCAGCGCCGTGAGCGCCGCGAGCAGCACCAGGGGCGTCTGCAGCCCCCACCCGAGCAGCGCCCCCAGACTCACCCCCGCCGCCACCCCCGCGTGCCCCAACACGAGCGCCAGCGCGTGCCCGGCGCGCGCCCGCTGCGCGTGCCAGAAGGCGGCGCCGCAGAGCAGCAGCGCCCACGCGAGCGCCCAGCGGCGCGGCGCCACGCGCACAAAGTCGCCGTTGAGGATGTTCTCGGCGGTGAGGAGGTGGGCGAGGGAGAGGGGCGCGTGGCGCCAGTGGGACACCGCCCCCCACCCCCCCGCCGCCAGCGCCGTGGGCGACACCACGAGCACCTCGGCGGGGGGCGGCGCGCGCCCCTCGTCGCCGATGAGCGCCAGCACCGGCGCCTGCGGGCGCTGACTCGGCTCGCCGCGCACCCGCAGCGTGAGCCGCGCGCACTCGTCCACCGGAATCAGCACCGGCGCGCGCCCCGGCGGGCTCAGCGTCACCGTGCTCTGCGCGTACGAGATGTGCTCGAGCCCCGCCCCGAGCGCCCGCGCCGCCAGCAGCAGCCCCAGCGACGGGAACACCCGGTCGCCGCTGCGGAGCAGGAGCGGCGCGTGGCGCACCACCCCATCGGAGTCTGGGTAGAGCCCCACATGCGCCACCCCGCTCGCCCGCTCCAGCAGCCGCGCGAACGGCAGCAGCAGGCGCGGCTCCGACGCGAGGCGCGCGTGCCGCTCCCGCGCCACCCAGGCCAGCCCCTCGTCCTGCAGCTCTCCCGGCGCCACCGGCGCCCCCGGCGCGTCGAGGCGCGCCGGGTCGGGGGAGCGGGCGTCAAAGCGCAGCGCCGCCGCCTGCCAGGCGCGCACCGCCGCGCGCTCCGACTCCCCCGGCAGGCGGCGGCGCTTGGGCGCGCGCGCCGTCACGCTCGGCAGGTCGAGCGCGCAGGCGCCCAGCGCCGCCCCGCTCCGCTCCTCCCCCACCCGCGCGTCCGCCGACCGCGCCAGCGGCGCCGTCACGTGCGTCACGCGCGGGTCCTCGGCGAGCGCCGCCCACGGCTCGTCGCGCCCCTCGTGCGGGGCGCGGCTCGGGCGGTGGTGAATCACGTCCACCCCCACCGCCCGCGCCCCCCCCGCGAGCAGCCCCCGCAGCAGCCCCGCCAGCGCCTCGCGCTCAAAGAGGACGTCGCGGTCGAGGTAGGCGGCCTCGTCGAGCGCCACCAGCCCCACCGGCGTGGCGGCGGGGGGGCCCTGCATCGACTGCAGCACGTCGAGCGCGGCGTGATTCAGCCCATCGAGCAGCTCCCCCCACACGGCCGCCGCCGCCACCCCGAGCACCGCCGCGAGGCGCCCGAGGTCTGCGCGGCG
>VGTA01000797.1 GCA_016874875.1 Deltaproteobacteria bacterium
ACGCAGAGCTTGAGAGTTGAGCGCGCCGCCCCAGGGACGCGCCAGACCCCGAGCGCGAAGGAGCCGGGCAGGTCGCGCTCCTCGACGCTCAAGAAGGCCCTCAGGCTCGCCCCGACGAGCGCCGCGCTGAAGCCAACGTTGCGCTTGCGCTGCACCCTGAGCGCGAGCGCGAGCAGGGCGGCGGTGACCAGCTGCTCGCCGCCGCGGGTCAGCGAGGTGAGCCCGAGCTGGCCGAAGCGCGCGAGGCGCGCCGCGAGCGTCTCGAGCTGTGAGGAGCGCTCGTCCATGACGCCGAGGCGACGCAGGTGCGGGGCGAGGTCTCGGATCGCGGAGCGGGTCGTTTTAGCCAGCACCGCCACGGCGCAGTTCTCGAGGCGCTCATGGAGGAGCAGCTTCATTTCTTTGGTCGGGACCCGCGAGAGGCTGGCGGCGAGCGCCACTTGCCACGAGCCATCTTGGGCGGGCGGCGCGGGGAAGAGCGCGCTGAGCTTAACCCCCTCCTCGACGTGCGTGAGCGCGCCCCGCGGCTCATACCCCCTCGCGAGCGCGGCGAGGCGCTCCACCTGCTCCACGCCCCTGAGGCCCGTGACGGCGGTGACGGTGTGCAGCCCATGCTCCTCGATCTTGAAGCGCGTGCGGCTCGCCGTCGCGCCTGGGTTCAGCTGAGGCGTGAGCTGCGGAAGGCGCTCTGTGTCGCTCGCGCGCGCCTCTCGGCTCACCACGAGCTCGATGTGCGCCGCGTAGCCCGACGCGGCGCGCGGCAGGGGCGCGAGGCGCAGCGCGCCGAGCGAGATCATCTCGATGGGCCCCTTGTCGAGCGGGCCGGTCAGGTGGCGCTCTAGATGCACGGTGAGCGTCGCGGGGGCGCTCAGGTCCGTGTGCGCCTCCGCCCACGCCTCCGCGAGCCCGTTGACGAGCCCCCCGCCGCACTCGCCGCGGACGGCGACCGAGAGGCCGCGGAGCCCGAAGGGGTAGAGCGCGAGATGCTTCTGAAGCAGCAGGCGCCCCGCGGCGGCCTGGTCTCGGTCGAGGAGCGCCTCAGGCGCCGCCTCGTAGACCATGAGCCCGCGCTCGTGCTGGGCGAGCGAGAGGGGCGCGACGCCGCCGTTGGGGCGCCAGAGCTGAGGGGCGAGCAGGGCCTCAGAGAGAGCGCGCGCGAGCAGGCGGCGCGCGGGGCTGTTGCCTGGGAGCGCCTCGAGCTGCTCGAGGCGCGTGAGCGTCTGCCCGAGCGCGAGCGGGTGGAGGGGACTCAGGAGGGCGAGCTGCGGGGCGCCGCCCTCATCGCAGATCAGCAGCACTTCCGCGTTGAGGGTCGCGTGCGCGAGCCCCTCGTCGGCGCCCTCCGCGCCCCGCCTCAAGAGCTCCTCTGCGCGCGCGTAGAGGGTGACCTGCGCGGCGAGGAGCCCCTGCAGGGCCTCCGTGAGGCGCTGAGAGGCGCTGAGGGCCGCGAGGGGCGCGCTGACGAGGCGCGTGACCGCCTCCTCTTGGGTGCGCGCCAGGTCGCTCATGGCGCTCAGGGCGCTCGCGCGCGCCTCGCGCCATGCCCTCGCCGCGGGGTCGCCCGCGAGGGCGCTAGGTGCGACCTCGAGGCGCTCACTGAGGGGCCTCGGGGGCTGCCTGAATAGGTCACGCGCGCGCGTCAGGTCTGTCGTGAGGGTTAGCCCCCACGCGGCGTCCTCCGTGAGCAGGCGACAGAGCAACGCGGTGAGTCCAGGCGTGAGCCCCTCAGCGGCGCGGCCGAACTCGTTGCGCTGCTGGTCATACGTCCAGACCCGTGGGCGGCGCGCTCTCTTTGAGACAGGCGTCTCCTGCTCACGCTCTTGCGTGTCTTCTTGCTTGTCTTCTTGCTTGTCTTCTTGCTTGTCTTCTTGCCCGTCTTCTTGCCCGTCTTCTCGCTCGTCTTCTCGCTCGTCTTCTTGCTCGTCATTCTGATCAGCGCCTTGCTCGCTCTCGACGACCTCTAAGAGCACCCCGCCCACGCGCTCAGCGGAGCGCCCCTGCTCCTCATCAATACCACCTGTGTTGTGCTCAGCGCTGAGCCGCGCAGCGCCCTCTTGTGGCTCTGTGACATGCGGGTCGCTCCCCGCATCAAGAGGATGACTTGAGGTCGCAGCGCCAGCCTCCAGGCGCGCCCCCTCGCCCGCCACGAGCTCGTCTGAGGGGGCTCGTTTAGGGGTCGCAGAGGTCGAGAGGGTCGCGCGCCGTTGCGTGGGCGTGGAGCCCTTCTTGCCTGTGGGGAGCTCCTTCGGCTTAGGGGGTGACGCGGGCTTGGGAAACCTAGCGCGAGGCGGCCTGCGG
>VGTA01000798.1 GCA_016874875.1 Deltaproteobacteria bacterium
GGATCAGCTGCTGGCTGTCCACCACGCGGGTGATGGCGGCGAGGGCCTCGTCGCGGTAGCCGGCGAGCTGCGCGGCGAGGTCGAGGATGGGGGTGTGCTGCGGGACGCTTGCGCTCATCGGATGATATCTACCTTATGGGTGACCTGGTCAGAGGCCGCTCTGGACGCGGAGATCATAGCTGGCCCCCACCTCATCAAAGCGCACCGAAAAGTACACCTCGCCGCCGCCCGGGGGGGTGGGCAGGGAGGCCTTGTAGCAGCGGGCGCGCTCGCTCATGCAGCCGGGGGTGCTGCTGGCGGGGACAGCGGAGAAGGTGGCGCCGGGGAGGGGGTTGCCTGCGGCATCGAGCGCCGTCATCGTGGGGGCGGTCGCCGGGGCGGAGTAGCCCACAAACACGCGCGCCCCCCCGCCGCTCGGGCGCGCCCGATACCAGTCGTTGGGGTCGGCGCACGAGGTGAGGTTGGAGTAGAGGTTGGGGGCGAGGAACTCCGCGCGCCCCGGGTCGTCGTTGCCGTCCCCCACCTCGATGCGGTCGGCGGCGCAGGCGACGGTGGCGCTGAGGGTGACGGTGAGGCTGTAGAGGGCGCTCGGCGTGAGGGTGGTGCGGCCCACCAAGAGCACGTACGCGCCGCTCTCCGGCGCCACCGGCGACAGCTCGCCGCTCGCGCTCGTCCACTCCTGCCCCGCGCCTGAGCTCCGCAGGGCGCTCGGCCCGAGCAGGCTCAGGCTGATGGGCTCGTCGCGCTCCGACGAGAGGGTGACGCCGATGGGCTGCCCCCGACTCGCCGTGAACGTGTAGGCGTCCACGTCGCCGCGGCACAGCGCGAGGCCGTCGTGGCGGCGCCCCGTGGGCAGGGCGGCGGCCTCGGCGACGGTGTCGTTGTGGGGGGCGCCCTCAAAGGCGTCGGGCGCGCACGCGGGGTCGGCGGCGAGCTCCTCGACGCGCAGGTCGTAGGTGACGGGGCCGTTGTTGAAGAGCTTGACCTCGATGGTGTAGCGGCCCGGCTCGAGGAAGCGCGTCTCGATGCGCTCGTTGTCCAACACGCCCAGGGAGCGATAGAGGTCGTCGCCCGCCTCGTCGAAGAGCTTGATGTCCACGTCGCCCACCTCGTGGGTGAAGGTGGCGTCGATTTGGAGGCGCGCGCGAGAGCGCAGCGTGAGGGAGACGCTGTCGATGTCGCCCTCATTGCACAGGTAGCGCCCCGTGACCTCAGCGCCGAGCTCGATGGGGAAGCTCTCCACCACCGCCTCGCGCGGCTGCGCGCAGTCGCGCGGCGCGAGGCGGACCACGAGGCTCACCTGCACAAACGACGTGAACTCGCCGTCGCTAGCGGACACGCGCAGGGTGACGGCGGTGTTGGCGTAGTCGTTGGAGGGGGTCCACTCAAATCGCCCCGTGGCGGGGTCAAAGGACGACTCCGCCGGGGCGCCCTCCACGCCGTACGTGAGCGGGGCGTCGCCGTCGTCCTGCGCCACGAAGGTGTAGGAGAAGGGCTGGCCGGCGGTGAGGGGGTCGAGGGCGGGCTCCTCAAAGACGGGGGGGACGTTGCGGTTGACGTCGCCGGGGAGCTGCACCACGAGGCGCGCCGGCGCCCGCGTCTCAGCGACGCCGTCGCTCACCACCACCTCGATGGAGTGCTCGCCCGCCTGCGCGCGACTCGGCGTCCACGACAGGGCGCCCTCTGCGCTCAAGAGGAGCCCCTCCGGCGCGCCCTCGGCGAGGGCGTAGGTGAGGGGGTCGCCGTTGGGGTCGGAGGCCACCACCTGCAGCGACCACGGCTGCTCGGCGGTGAGGCTGTGGTCCCCGAGGGAGTCCACGGAGGGGGGCAGGGCGCTCTCCTCGCCCTCCGCGAGCACGCGCACGGTGATGGTCTCGCGCGCCACCTCATCGCCGTCGGTGACCTCAAAGGTGAGCGTGTGGAGAGAGCCGGCGAGGGACGCCTCGGGCGTCCAATCAAAGCGCCCGGCGTCCTTGTCGAAGGTGGCGCCCGGGGGGAGCTCTGAGCGGAGGGAGTACTCCACGGGCACCTCGCTGGGCGCCTCGCCGCCGCCGTCGGGGCGCTGGCTCTCGAGGGTGATGACCAGGCGCTCCCCCACGGCGATCACGCGGTCACCTACGCGCGCGAGGGTGAGGCGCGTGACGGCGGGCGGCGCGACGATGCCGCCAAACACGTCCATGGAGCCGCCGAGGTCGCCGTTGATGGTCTCGTACTCTTGCACCTCCACCCGCGCGCAGGCGGCGAGGGCTGCGAGGGCTGCGAGGGCGGCGCGGGCGAGGAGGGAGCGTGGC
>VGTA01000799.1 GCA_016874875.1 Deltaproteobacteria bacterium
CCCGCGTAGCCCCCCCCCGCGCCGCCCCGCCTCTCCCGCCCCCCGCGCCCGCGACAACCCAGACACGGGCGTGGGCGCGGACGCGGGCGCAGCGGGCGCGCTCACCGCCCCTCCCCCGAGGAGAGCGTCGTGGTATTCGCCTTACCCTTACCCTTACCCTTACCCTTACCCTTAGGTGCGGGGTCCTCGTTGCCCCCCGCGCCCCCCTCCGCCGCCGGCGCGGGGGCGGCGGGGGCGGCGGGGGCGGCGGGGGCGGCGGGGGCGGCGGGGGCGGGGCGGGGCGCCCACACCGCGTCGCGGTCCACGAACGCGCGCTCCCAGATCTCGTCCACCTGCTCCACGCACACCACCTCAAGACTCCGCAGCACCGACGCCGGCACCTCCTCGAGGTCCTTCTTGTTCTCTGAGGGGATGAAGACCAGGCGGATGCCGCCGCGCTTGGCCGCCAGCAGCTTCTCCTTGAGCCCCCCGATCGGCAGCACGCGCCCGCGCAGCGTGATCTCCCCCGTCATCGCCACGTCCTTACGGATCCGCACCCCCTTGATCGCGCTCACCAGCCCCGTCGCCATCGTCACGCCCGCCGACGGTCCATCCTTGGGGATCGCGCCCTCGGGGAAGTGCATGTGGATGTCGAGCTCCTGATAGAACTTGGGGCTGAGGTGCAGCGCGGCTGCGCGGCTGCGCACGTAGCTCATCGCCGCGCGCGCGCTCTCCTGCATCACCTCCCCGAGCTGCCCCGTGATGGTCAGCTTCCCGTTCCCCTCCATCACCGTGCACTCCGCCTGAAGCAGATTTCCGCCCCACGACGTGTACGCCAGCCCGTTCACCAGCCCCACCTCGTCGTGCGCGTCCGTCACCCCGAACTGGTACGGCGGGGGCCCCAAGAGGCGCTGCACCTGACGCGCGTCCACCTTGAGCTTAAAGCGGCTGATCTCCCTCCCGGCGTCGCGGAACGTGATCACCTCACGCGCGATCTTGCGACACAGCGCCCCCACCTGCCGCTCGAGGTTACGCACCCCGCTCTCACGCGTGTACCGATTCACCACCATCTTCAGCGCCGCGTCCACCCACGTCAGCTGCGCCTGCTGGATGCCGTGCGCCTCCACCTGCTTGGGCAGCAGGTGGCGCTTGATGATGCTCAGCTTCTCCTCCTCCGTGTAGCCCGACAGCTCGATCATCTCAAGGCGGTCCTGCAGCGGCAGCGGAATCTGATGGCGGTTGTTGGCGGTGGTGATGAACATGACCTGCGACAGATCATAGTCGAGGTCGATGTAGTGGTCATTGAACGTCGTGTTCTGCTCGGGGTCGAGCACCTCGAGCAGCGCCGACGAGGGGTCACCGCGGAAATCGGCGCTCATCTTGTCGATCTCGTCGAGCAGAATCACGGGGTTGTTCGTCCCCGCCTTCTTGAGCGACTGGATGATCTTCCCCGGCATCGCGCCGATGTAGGTGCGGCGGTGCCCGCGGATCTCAGCCTCATCGCGCACCCCGCCCAGACTCACGCGCACGAACTCGCGCCCCGTCCCGCGCGCGATCGCCCGCGCCAGACTCGTCTTGCCCACGCCCGGCGGCCCCACCAAGCACAAGATCGGGCCCGCTAGGCGCTCGATCAGCCCGTGCACCGCCAGGTACTCTAGGATGCGCTCCTTGGGCTTCTGCAGCGCGTAGTGCTCCTCATTGAGCACCGCCTCCGCCTCCACGAGGTTGTAGCGCTCCTCCGACACCTGATCCCACGGCAACGACAGCACCCACTCCACATAGTTGCGGACCACCGTCGCCTCCGCGCTCATCGGACTCATCATCTTGAGCTTCTTGGCCTCGCGCTCGAGCTTCTCGCGCGCGGCCTCCGGCAGCCCCTTCTCCGCGATCTTCTTCTCGAGCTCATCCTGCTCCCCGCGCGCCTCCTCGCGCCCGCCGAGCTCCTGCTGGATGGCCTTCATCTTCTCGTTGAGGTAATAGTCACGCTGGTCGCGCTCCATCTGCTTCTTGACGCGCGAGTCGATGGTCCGCTCTAGGCGCAGCTTCTCGAGCTCCTCATCGATCAGCGCCAAGAGGCGCAGCAGGCGCTGCGAGAGCTCGGGCTCATCGAGGAGCGCCAGCTTGTCCTCGAGCGACAGCCCCTTGAGGTGCCCGAGCACGAGATAGATGAGGCGGTGGGGCTCCTCGAGGCGCTCTAGGGAGCTCTGCTCCTTGGAGAGGCGGGGGTCGAGCTTGGCGAACTCCCCAAAGCGCTTCCGGAGCGCCTCGACCATCTGCGTCAGCTCGGCGGAGAGGGGCGCCGGCGTCACAT
>VGTA01000800.1 GCA_016874875.1 Deltaproteobacteria bacterium
CCCTCGCCGAGCGCCGCCCCCCTAGGCGCCAGCGCCCCTGCCGGCGCCCCCGACGTGCGCGTGAGTCTGGGCGGGGGCGCCGCGCTGCTGTGCCGCGCGGTGTGCGCCCCCGCCCTCGACGCGCCCGCCCTCGACGCGCCCCTCTGCTGGCGCCCGTGGCGCCCCGTCGCCCCCGCGCGCCTCACCCCCCTCGCGCCGCACGAGGCCGCCCGCTTCCCCTTTGAGCCGCTGCGCGCCCCCGCGCCCTCGCCCGCGCGCTGAGCCCGCGCCCAGGACCTCTCCCCCGCATGCCCCTCTTCCCCCCCCCCCCCCCCCCCCTCCGCGCCGCGCGCGCCGCCCTCGCCGACGACCTCGCCCGCGAGGCGGCGCGCGCCCACGGGCGCCTCGGCCCCTTCGAGTGGGGCGCCCTCATCACCTGCGCTGTCTCGCTCACCGCCATGAACTTCCTCGGCGAGGGCGAGGTGTTTATGAGTCTCTGGGGGGCGCGCGTGCCCCCGTCGAGCGACTACTGGCAGCTCGCCCACCTCGCCCACTGGGTGAGCGCCTGCGTCATCGGCTACGTGCTCTTGCCCGCCCTCTACCTCAAGGCGACGGGGCGCGCCCTGCGCGACTACTACCTGAGTCCCCGCGGGCTGCTCGCCCACCCCTGGGGCTACCTCGCGCTCCTGCTGCCCGCCTCGGCGATGGTGGGCGTGGTGTCGTACTGGCCCGACTTCCAGGCGATCTACCCGTTCTACACGCACGCCTCGCGGAGCTGGCACGACCTGCTGGCCTGGGAGCTGGCCTACGGCCTGCAGTTCGTGGCGCTCGAGTTCTTCTTCCGCGCCTTCATGCTCGAGTCCCTGCGCCCCGCCCTCGGCTACGGCGCCATCCCCGTGATGCTCATCCCCTACTGCATGGTCCACTTCCAAAAGACCGCCGCCGAGAGTCTCGGCTCGCTGGTGGCGGGGGTGCTGCTCGGCTGGATGGCTATGCGCGGGCGCTCGCTATGGGGGGGGGCGCTGCTGCACTGGGCGGTGGCGGTGGAGATGGACGTGCTGAGCCTCATCCAGCGGGGCGACTGGCCGCCGGGGCGGTAGGGGGCGGCGAAGCCCCCCCACACCACAAAAACCAGGAATACAGCTTTTAGTACAGCGCTGACGGGCGGCGCGCTGTACGCTGAGAGGATATCTCTCCATCATCTGTCATCGGACACCCAACGTCATGCCCCACCCCCTCACCTCCCCCGCCGCCGCGGAGGCCGGCGCCTGCGTCGCGCGCCTCGCCGCGGAGGCGCTGCAGCACCGCGCCGTGCGCCACCCCTACCTGCAGGCGCTCGCCGAGGGCGCCCACCCTGACCCGCGCTGGACGCTGGTCGATTTCGCGCGCCAGTACTACGGCTACTCAGCGCACTTCCCGCGCTACCTGATGACCGTGATCGCGCGCCTTGAGGACCCGCGGCACCGGAGGGCGCTGCTAGAGAATCTCATGGAGGAGTCAGGGCAATACGACGACGACGAGCTCGACGAGCTGGCGCGGCACGGGGTGCAGCGCGAGTGGATTGAGGGGGTCGCCCACCCGCTGCTCTTTCGGCGCTTCTCAGAGGCGCTGGGCGTGCGGCTCGGCGAGGAGGCGGAGGCGGACCAGGTGGCCTGCTGGCGCGAGAGCTTCCTGCAGCTGCTCGCCGGCGGCGCTCCCGCGGAGGCCCTCGGGGCGCTCGGGCTCGGCACTGAGGGCGTCGTGCGCGTGATCTACGTGCCTTTCGTCACGGCGGTGGGGCGCCTCGGCGACCTCTCGGCACGCGACGCCGTGTTCTTCCCGCTCCACGCCGCCGTGGACGACCACCACCAGGCGACGCTGCAGGCGATCTCCGCCGAGTTCGCCACGACCGAGCAGGGGCGCCGCGACTTGCGGCGCGGTATGCTCAAGGCGCTTCAGCTGCGCGGCGCCTTCTGGGACTGGCTGCACGCGCGCGCCCTCAACCCCGCGCGCGCCTCAGAGGTGCTCTGATGTCCCTCATGCGGCGCGCGCTTCCGCAAGCCCTTGAGCAGCTCATCTCGATCACCGAGGCCCGCGCGCCGCTGGGCGCCGATGCGCCCCCGGGGGCGTGGACCGCAGACGCGACGGCTGAGGGCGTCGCGATGTACGTGAATCGCAATGAGCGCCTCAATATCGATTTTAAGGTTGAGCGCCTCTCCTTTCTGACAAGCGGACGCGCCTCGCGTCGGGCGGGGCGGACGCCGCGGGAGGCTGAGGTGGCCCGCTCGCCGCGCTGCCCTGCGAGGGGCGCTCAGGAATCTGCACTT
>VGTA01000801.1 GCA_016874875.1 Deltaproteobacteria bacterium
CGGCCACTCCTACACCAAGCGCTTTGGAGTCGAGTTCCCCGCCCTGATTCGCGTCGTGATCGACGCCTTCATGCCGCTGTGCAAGCCCCTCGCGGAGCACCACTTCGGCCTAGGCGACGAGCCGACCCCGCGGCTCGTGAGCGCCCACGAGGCCCGGTGGCTCGAAGGACTCGCCCAGAGCGCCCTCGAGGGCGCGCTCAACCACATCGCCCAGCTCCACCGCTTCGACGGCCTCGAAGAAGACATGAAGGCCGCCCTGCGCCAACGAGAGCGCGCCCACGGCCCCCTGCGCGCCATCTTCAACCAGATGCGCGCCCTCCAAGACAAGCACCTGATCGCCGCCGCCGCGCGCGCCGCCGCGCGGCTCAACCCGCCGCCCCCCGACAAGGCCGCCGCCAACGCGCTCCTAGCGCAGTGGGCCATCGCCACCGCGCGCGAGCTTGAGCGCCTCGACGCCCTCGGGGCGGCGGGGGCGGGCGCGCGGGGGAGGGCGCGCGAGTGGGCGCTGCGGGCCCTCGAGGGGGACTGGCGGCTCGCCGCCGAGGCCTTTGAGGAGAGCGCGCAGCCCGACGCGGCGGCGGGACCGCGCCAGCGCGCCTACTACGCGCTGAGCTGCGCCGCCCTCGCCTGCATCTACGGGCGCTGGCCCCTCGCCCTCGCCCCGCTCTACGACACCCTCGAGGCGCTCGACGCGGCGCACCCGGCGGGCGAGGCGGTGGCGCCGGGCTCGGAGCTCGCGGAGGCGGCCGAGTGGCTCGAGCTCGCCATCGCCGCCGCGCTGCAGCTCACCGCGCGCCTCGAGCCGCCGGGGGCGCGCGACCCGCTGCTCCCCGGCGCCGCCCTCGGCGCGCGCCCCTGGACGCTCACGGAGCCGCTGGGGGTGGAGGTGTGGCGCGCGGAGGACGAGCGCGGGCAGCGGGTGGCCCTCGAGGAGATCTGGCCGCGCGGCGACGAGGCGTGGGCGCAGCAGACCCAGCGCGAGGCGCTGGCGCTGAGTCTCATCCGCGACGACCACGTGGCCCCCTGCGTGGACTGGGGGATCGACGCGGCGAGCGGGCGCTGGTACCTCAGCTACCCGCTCGTGGAGGGCGAGAGTCTCGCGGAGCGCGTGGCGCGCGCTGGGCCGCTGAGCGAGGCGCAGACGCGCGCCTACATGCTGCAGGTCACCGAGGCGCTCAAGCGCGCCCTCAAGGACGGCGTCCACCACCGGCAGCTCCGCCCTGAGTGCGTGCGCTTCTGCTCGGAAGAGCGTGTGGTGGTGACGCGCTGGGGCGTGCACCGCGCCGGCGTGCCGGGCTGGCGCCTCTCGTCGGACCAGAGCGCGGCGCGGAGGCGGTTCGTGGCCCCGGAGCGCCTCGATTTCGCCCCCTGCGACTCCAAGCACGACGCCAGGGCGGACCTCTACGCGCTCGGGGCGCTCATCGCCTTCTGCCTCGCCCCCGACCTCGACGCGCGGGACCCCAAGGGGCTCGCGCAGCTGCCCGTCGCCTACCAGGCGCTGGTGCGCCGCGCCCTCGACCCCAACCCCGAGGCCCGCCAGCCCGACATCGGCGTGCTCGAGCGCGAGCTCTTCACGCTCAAGCCCCTCTACAACTACCGAGGCGAGCACGGGGAGCGCGACGGGCTACCGCTGCTCAAGCTGGTGGGCTTGATCCTGAGCAAGCCCAAGGCGCTGCACAGCGTGTGGCAGCCCCACCTCGGCGCCTGGCGCCCGTGGCGGGAGGTGGACGAGGTGTCGCAGCTGGTGGAGGCGGCGCTGGCGCAGGAGGAGGAGGAGCGCGCCGCGCCCCCCGGGCCCCCCGGGGCCCCCGCGGAGCTCCGCCGCGCCCCCCGCCGCCCCCCCGCGGAGTCCCCGCCGCCCCTCACGCGCGCCGCCCCCCCCACGCCCGTGCGCCTCTTCTCGGAGCCCGAGGCGCCGGGGGCGACGCGCCTCGTGGACCTCGGCGGCGTGCAGTTCAAGCTCTGCTATGTGCCGCAGGGCGACTTCCTCATGGGCCAGCGCGGCGCCGACCCCGCCGTGCCGCGGCTCGAGCGGCCGCAGCACGTGGTCACGATCTCTCGCCCGCTGTGGGTGAGTCAGACGCCAGTGACGCAGGCGCAGTACGCGGCGCTGACGGGGGTGAATCCGAGCTACACGCAGGGGTGGCGGCTGCCGGTGGAGCAGGTGTCGTGGTTTGACGCCGCGCGCTTCTGCAACCTGCTCTCGGAGCTCGAGGGGCTGCCGCCCGCTTATGTCTTTGAGGAGCCCACCGCGCTGCCGCCCCCCGCGGCGGAGGCGGAG
>VGTA01000802.1 GCA_016874875.1 Deltaproteobacteria bacterium
CGCGGCGCGCCCCCTCGCGCGCGCCCAAACCCGCCACGAGGTCCCTTATGTCTCCGCTGTCGCGCGCGCGCCCCCCGCGCGCCCTCCTCGCGCTCGCCGCGCGGGCGCTGCCCCTCGCGGGCGCCCTCCTCGTCGGGGCCTGCGAGTCCCCCCCCGCCGCCTGTATGCGCGACGCCGACTGCCGTGAGGGCTTTGTGTGTGACCAGGCGCTCTACAAGGGCGAGTGCGTGCAGGCGATCACGGTGGTGCGCTGCGGCGAGCGCCTGTGCCAGTACCCCCCCGAGACCTGCGTGCGCGACCGGTGCGTGACGGCCCCCGGGGCGCGCGTGGACCTCGGCGAGCCGCCCCTCGGCGGCGCCCCGGCGCCCGACGCGGCGCCGCCGGCGGGGGGGCAGGGGCTGGCGGGGGCGGCGGGGGGGCAGGCGGGCGCGCAGGGGGGCGCGCAGGCGGGCGCGCGGGCGGGCGCGCAGGCGGGCGCTCAGCCCGCCGACATGGGCTCGAGTCCCGCCCCCGATATGCGCCCCCCCGCCGACCTCGGCCCCGACCCGCTCGCACGCGACCAGGGCGGGCAGGCCTGCTCCTCCGCCTGCGACTGCCCCCCCGGGCTCGCCTGCGTGGGCGGCGCCTGCGCGGCGCAGCGGGAGCCCGTGTACTGCTGCTCAGGGGCGTTCTGCCCCCCTGAGCAGCGCTGCGAGGGGCCAGACGGGCGAGCGGGGGTGTGCGCGGCGGGGGGGTGCGAGACCGCCTGCGACTGCCAGCCGGGGCTCGCGTGCGTCGGCGGGTCCTGCGCCCTCAGCGCCTCGCCCGTGTTCTGCTGCGGCGAGGGCCCCTGCCCGGCGGGGCAGGCGTGCGAGACGTCGGCGGGGCGCCTCTTGAGCTGCCCGAGCGCCTCGTGCGCGAGCGCCTGCGACTGCCCGGCGGGGCAGGGCTGCGTCAACGGGAGCTGCGCCTTTGGGCCCACGGGCGTGTTCTGCTGCGACGGCGCCACCTGCCCCCCGGGGGCCGCCTGCGAGACGGCGGCGGGGGTGCGCGGGGCCTGCGCGGGCGCGGCGTGCGCCACGGCGTGCGACTGCTCGCCGGGGCTGTCGTGCGCGGGAGGGCAGTGCGTCATTGGCGCGACGCCCACCTTCTGCTGCGCGTCGAGTCAGTGCCCCGCCGATGAGCGCTGCCAGAACCCCAGCGGCGTGTTCGGGCGCTGCCCCTAGCGGGGCGCTAGGGCTGGCGGAAGCTGAAGCTGATCTTGTGCTCGCAGAGAAAGTACTCGTCGCCCTCGCTGATGTGGCGCCAGGGGACGCGCTGCCCTTGGTGATCGACGCCGTTGGTGCTCTTGAGGTCGACGATCTTGTACTCGCCGCCCTCGTAGAGCACCTCACAGTGGTAGCGCGAGACGTTGGAGTCGTTGATAAAGAGGTCGTTGTCGCGCTCTCGGCCCACGGTGAAGCGCGGCTTGCTGATGATGTGCAGGGCGCCGTTCCAGGTGAGGTAGAGGGCGCGCTGGGGCGCGCTGACCACCGGGCGAGCGCTGAGCCCGAGGGGAGCGCCGACGCTGATAGGCGCGGTGGCGCGGCTGAGCGCTGACGGGCGCAGGTAGCTCTGCAGGGCCTCCTGAATGATCACGTCGGGGGCCTTGCCGCGCTCGTGGGCGCAGCGCAGCAGGTCGGCGTGAAGCTCGCAGCGGAGTGAGACGGTGGTGGGCACGTAGCGGGGCGGTGGGCTCATCTTCTGGCTCGCGGAGGCGCTCGGGGCGCGGGTGAGGCGCGGGGTGGGGGTCAGCGGAGGGGGCGCGTGGGCGCGGCGGCGCGCGCGGGGTCGGGGTCGAGGTCGAGGTCGGGGTCGAGGTCGGGGTCGAGAGCGCGGGCGCGGACCCGGGCGCCCGCCGAGCGCAGCGCGAGGAGCGCGAGGAGCGCGAGGGGCGCGAGGGGCGCGCTCGCCGGCGCCGAGGGCGCGCCGGGGCGCTGCGCGCAGCCGCTGGGGGGCGCGCGCCGCGCGGGGACGGGGGTGGGCACGTCGCCCTCACCGCCCTGCGGCAAGAGGGTGCTCGCGCCGCCCTCTAGGTGGCCGTCGCCCGCCACGCCGCCCACGTCGCTGTTGGTCACGCGGGCGAGCTCCTCTAGCGGCTCGCCGCCGAGGGGCGCGCCGCCCACGGGCAGCGGCCCGACCCCGCCCGTAGGAGTCCCGCCCTGCGCGCCGCCCGCAGGGATTCCGCCCTGCGCGCCGCCCGCAGGAGTCCCGCCCTGCGCGCCGCCCATCGCGCCGCCCGCAGGAGTCCCGCCCATCGC
>VGTA01000803.1 GCA_016874875.1 Deltaproteobacteria bacterium
CGGCGCCGTTGACCACGGGGCAGCTCACGCGGAAGCCGAGGATGGCGGCGCGCGTGGTCTTGAGGGCGTTGAGGCGGTAGGCGCTCGCGAGGTGGCTCGTCAGGCGAGAGGAGTAGCTGCCGCCGCGGATGACCACGTAGTCCTTGAGCGT
Organism: Deltaproteobacteria bacterium; assembly: GCA_016874875.1. Taxonomy (GTDB): domain Bacteria; phylum Myxococcota_A; class Bradymonadia; order UBA7976; family VGTA01; genus VGTA01. The sequence continues at coordinate 152 of VGTA01000803.1, forward strand.
CCCCGAGGTGACCACCATCGGCGCGCCGTTGGTGGGGTGCGCGGCGGAGTAGGGGGCGACGTAGTTGTCCTGCGTGAGCTCCACGACGTTGCCCGCGAGGTCACAGAGCTCAAAGGGCCCCTGCACCCTGAGGGCGCCGAGACTCCGCGTGCCCACCTCGCAGGCCGCCGTGGTGGCGCTGCGCGCGTAGGACGCCTCGAGGAGGCTAGGCGCGGCGCTGCCCGTGGGATAGTAGAGGGCCTGCCGCCCGCGCGCGAGGTACTCCCACTGCGCCTCGCTCGGTAGCGCCATCGCGGGGCGGTCGGGGGCGGAGCACCAGCGGACAAAGTCTTGGGCTTGGAGCCAGCTGACGCAGTTGATGGGTTGAGAGTCGTTGGCGCCCGCGGCGGCGGTGTAGCGGCACCCGGTAGTGAGGGCAGGGGCGACGCAGCGCCCCGCCTTGACGCAGAGGCGATACTGGCTGACGGTGATCTCGTTGCGGCTCACCTGAAAGGGGCTGAGGGTGACAGCGCGCGTGGGGCGCGCGATGCTGACGAGCGGGTCGCCCATCGTGAAGGTCCCGCCGGGCAGCGTGACCATCTGGAGGTTGGGGCCGATCTGGCACGTGTTGGTGCAGGTGTCACAGTTGTATAAGTTGCCATCATCGCACAGCTCCACCCCGTCGCGCACCCCGTCTCCACACGCCGCGTAGGCGTGCCCCAACAGGGCGAGCGACAGGGCGAGCCACAGGGCGAGCCACAGGGCGCCCCACAGGGCACCCCACAGGGCACCCCACAGGGCGCGCGAAGCTCTGAGCCCCCCCCGAGGCTCAGACCCGACGAGCCCCCGTTGACTATCGAAGCAGAGGCTCATCATACAGGTCCTGTCTCTTGTGGAGGTGCGGACGGCGACAGCGCGCGCCTGCGCGCGAGTCACGGGCGGCGCTACGGGCTGCGCACGTCACGGCGCGGGTCACTGGATCAGCGAGAGCGCGATCTGCTGCTGCTGGTTCGCCTGCGCCAAGATCGACACCCCCGCCTGCTGGATGATCTGGTTGCGAGAGAGCGTGGCCGTCTCGGCGGCGAAATCGGCGTCGAGGATTCGGCTGCGCGCCGCGCTCAGATTCTCGGAGGTGGTGGTGAGGTTGCTGATGGTGGACTCGAGGCGATTCTGGAGCGCCCCGAGGTCCGCGCGCGCCGCCGAGACGTCCTCGAGGGCGAGGTCGAGGATGTCGATCGCCACGCGCGCGCCGTCGCGCGTGCCGATGTCGAGGGACTGGACGCTGAAGTCAGCGTTCACCCCATAGACCCCATCCTGGGCGAAGCCGATGACGCCCGGGGTGGCGGAGGAGAGCTCAAAGTTCTGGTTGGACTGCAGCGTGAGCTTGCCCGTGGCGACGAAATTGTCGAGTCCCACGCTCTGCAACGCCGACTGCACGTTGGCGGTGAAGCCGAACTGGCTCGCGAGGAGGAGGCCGTTGGAGAACGAGAGGTCGATGTTGCGCCCGTCCTCGGCCACGAGCTTCAGCACGCCAAAACTGTTCACCGAGGCCACCACGCCCGTCTCGGCGCTCACCGCGTTGAGCGCGTCCACGAGCGCGCCATCGGCGTCATTCTGCTGCACCTCAAAGCCGCTGATCTTCTGGCCGTTGACGATGAGGAAGAAGTCCTGGTCGAGGGTGAACTGCTGAATCTGCCCCTCGAGGACGCCGCCCCCGAGGTCCACCGGCGAGCCCTCAAGGACCGTGGGCCCCACGATCGCGCGCACGCCGCTCTGCGCCGAAGAGGAGTTGATCGCCGTCGCCTTGGCGATGGCCGAGGAGGCGCGGAGGGTGGTGGAGATCTGGTCGTCGGCGGCGATGGTGTCGCGAATCACAAAAGAGCCCGCCTCGCTGAGCACCGTGAGCGAGTTGGCGGCGTTGAGCGTCGCCGCGCTCACGAAGGTGTCCGCCTCGTAGCGCGCCTGCGCCGCGAGCTGCCGCGCGGAGGCGCCGGCGATCGACACGCCGAGCGTCTCGTCCACGTTCGCGCCCACCTGCAGGTCGCGGAGCAGGAAGTTGCCGTCGAGCAGGAGGTTGCCGTTGAAGTTGGTGGTGCCGGCGATGCGGTTGACCTCATCGACGAGCTGGTCCACCTCGGCCTGCAGCGA
>VGTA01000804.1 GCA_016874875.1 Deltaproteobacteria bacterium
ACGGTGCCGATCTTGTGCGCGCCCGCCTTGGGCAGATTCACGCAGGTGGCCGCCGAGGTCTCGGTGAGGCCGTAGCCCTCAAGAATCGTCACGCCGCTGTGGGCGAAAAAGTAGGCGATGTCGGCGGGCAGCGGCGCGCCCCCCGAGATGAAGAACTTGAGGCGACCGCCAAAGGTCTCCTTGAGGTTAGCGCTCACCTTCTTTATCACCAGGCGCTGCGCCAGCCCCCACCCGAGGCCCCCGGCGCGCCCCCCGCTGAGCTCCGTGGCGGTGGCCTCCGACTCCTTGCGGAGCGCCCAGCGCGCCAGCCACCCCTTGAGCCCCGGCGCCGAGCTGGCCTTGGCGACCACCTTGGCGTGCACCTTTTCGAAAATGCGCGGCACGGATGCCATGAAGGTGGGCTGGGTGTCCTTCATGTTGTCCACCACGAGCGCGATGGACTCCGCGAACGCCATCTCGTGGGCGAGCTTGAACCAGGTCACCTCGAGCACCTTGGCGAAGATGTGGGCGAGGGGCAAGAAGAGGAGCTGCACGTCGTCGGGCTTGATGATCCCGATCTGCTCAATCGCCTCCGCCTCATAGACCATGTTGTCGTGCGTGATCATCACGCCCTTGGGGCGGCCGGTGGTGCCGGAGGTGTAGACGAGGGTGAGCAGGTCCTGCGGACTCACCTCCCCCACGCGACTCGTCACCTCCTCGCGGCGCGCCGCCCACTCCTCCGCGCCGCGCTTGAGGAAGTCCGCCCACTGCGTCACCCCCTCGCGCGCCGCGCAGCGGTCAAAGCAGATCACGTGCTTGAGGTTGGGCATCTGCGCGCGCGCCGACTCCACCTTCTTGACCTGCCCCTCGTCCTCCACGAACAGGCACTCGATCTGCGCGTCATTGACGATGTACTGCACGTCATCGGCGATGCTGCTCTGGTAGATGGGCACGGTGGTGCAGCCCGCCCCGAGGACGCCGAGGTCCGCCACCACCCAGTCGAGGCGCGTGTTGGCCATCACGCCCACGCGCGCCTTGGGGGGCACGCCGAGGGCGGTGAGGCCGGCGGACACCGTGTGCACCTGCTCGCCGAGCGCTGCCCAGGTGACGGTCTGCCAAGCGCCGTTCACCTTGTGGCGCGCGGCGACGCGCCCGCCGTGGCGGGAGACGGTGTCCTTGAAGATGCTCGATACGGTGGTGGTCATGCGCGCTCCGGGGCTGGAGAGGAGGGTGGGCGGGAGAAGATGGAGGCGGGAGAGGAGGGGGGGCGAGGCAGGGGTCTCGGGCACGGGGGGAAGGGCCCTCACGAGGGTGGAGGAAATCTAAAGAGAGCGGGCGTGAAATAAAAGCACTTTCAGCGCCCGCCCCCCTCAGCCCCCTCAGCCCCCTCAGCCCCCTCGCGCCGCGCGCCAGGCGAGGGCGCCCACCATGAGCAGCGCCGTCACGGGCAGCGCCACGCGGATGACCTGCGCGCCGCGCGGCGAGAGCGAGACGCGGACGCCGAGCTGCGCACCCACGGCGCCGCCGAGGGCGAGGGTGAGGCCCACGCCCCAGCGAATCTCCGCGTACACCGCGAACGTCACCAGCGACGGCAGCATCAGCCCCGCCGCCAGCAGCGTCTTGAGCGCCGTGGCGCGCACGAGGTCGTAGCCCCAGGTGAAGCGCAGGTAATAGACGATGAGCAGCCCCACCCCCGCCTGCAGGAATCCCCCATAGAGCACCACCACCACGGCGCCTAGAGCGCGCGCGAGGAGGCCCCGCGGCGGCGGCGGGGCGCCCCGGAGCAGGCGCGGCGGCGTGAGGAGGGTGCCGAGGGCGATGGCGCTGAGGCAGAGCTGCATGAGCGCGGCGAGGGCGGCGGCGGGCACCCGCAGCGACGCGTAGGCGCCCAGGGCGCCGCCCGCCGCGGCGAGGGCGAACCACCCCCACACGCGCTCCCCCTTGAGCGCCCCCCCCCGCCAGAAGGCGAGCAGGGCGCTGAGCGTCTGCGTGACCCCCACGACGCGGTTGGTGCCGTTGGCGACGTGGGGGGGCAGCCCCAAGAACAAGAGCGCGGGCAAGCTGAGCACCGAGCCGCCGCCGGAGAGCGTGTTGATCACGCCGTAGACCACGCCCACGGCGAGCAGCGCGCCGACCTGCCAGGGGCCCCCCACGTCGCGCGTGAGCTGCAGGAGGAGGGGGCTGAGCGAGTCCATGGGCGTACCTTTTTGGGCGCGGGGGTTGGCGGGCGCGCCGCGAGGGCGCACCATAGCGCACGACGCCCTCCGTCGCCACCCCCCCCCCCCCCCTCCCCCCC
>VGTA01000805.1 GCA_016874875.1 Deltaproteobacteria bacterium
AGGAGAGCACGAAGCGGTCGCGGGCGCTCCAGGTGAGGTCGCTGGGGTCAAAGCGGAGGGCGTGGTGCCAGGTCGCCACGGCGGCGTCGGCGAGGCCCATAGGGGCGCCGGGGTGCCCCGACTGCGCGCGCTCCACCACCTCGGCGGCGGTGACGCGGAGGGCGTTGGCGGCGATCTGGGCGCGGGCGGGGGTGAAGGCGGCGTGGCTCATGCTCTCGTCTCCTCAGGGGGCGGCGCTCGGGCGAGCGGCGGCGGGGGCGCGTGGGCGCACACTACAAGATCGCGACTGATTTTCAAGGCGCGGCGCGCGGCGGCGAGGGGCGGCGCGCCGCCCGCCCGCGCGGCGCCCTCTAAAGCACTTGCGCCCTCACGCCTCCTCGCCCATATAGCATGAGCACACATGAGCACGCATGAGCACGGCGCCCAAGGGCGCCCTGCGCGCCTTGAGCGCCCTGAGCGCCCTGAGCGCCTAAATCTCCTTCGCCTTGATCGCTTGAAGAGAGGGGGGCGGCTGGACCGTGGACGAGCTGAACTACAAGCGGGACCTCAGCCCCTCCTGGGGGCAAAATCACATCTACGCTGAAAATCAGCGCGGGGAGCCCTTTGAGCTGCTGTTTTCGGGGGAGAGGAGCGAAAACATCACCAGCCTCATCATCTGGGCCGGCACGCTGAGCGGCATGAGTCACAGGGCCATCCCGCGCATCGCCTTCCTGCGCCAGCGCGACACCTCCGCCGAGCTGTGTCTGGCGCTGGCGCCTGGGACACCGCTGAGCGCGCTCATACGCCAGGGCGACCTCCGCCGCGTGGACGTCCTGAGCGCCTTCCTGCAGGTGGCGGTGGCGCTGCGCGCCCTCCACGCGCAGCGCGTCACCTACGGCAACCTGTCGCTGCACAACATCTACATTGACGCGGAGGGGCGCGCGCAGCTGCGCAGCTGGGTGCCGCCCTCGCCCAACGCCACCTTTGAGGTGGCGCTGACCAACGAGCTCAAGCGCTTTCAGCTCTGCTTCTATGAGAGCGTGGTGGGGCTCCAGCCCCCTAAGTTCCTTCAGCGCGGGGAGGGGGACGCGGGGGGGGACGCGGATGAGGAGTCGCGGCAGCAGAAGTGGCAGCGCTGGTATCGCGAGGAGAGCGACAGGGCGACCCTGCGCCCGCTCGACGACGCGAGCCGCCTCGACACCTGCTCGCTGATGCTCTTTGACTCCTACCCCAAGAGCGCCGAGGAGATCATCCAGACGCTCTCGCCCATCGTGGACGCCAGCCTCGCGGCGCTGGTGGTGGACACGGTGGAGGCGATCCGGGCGCGGCAGGCGTTTAGCGAGCTGCACGCCTCGCGCACCGACGCGATGCGCTCGCTCTACCAGCTGCGCAAGCGCGTCTCGGAGTGGGTGGATGCGCACGAGGATGACTTTAAGGCCTCCGCGCTCGAGCAGCGCGACCTCGAGGAGCTGCTCTCGCAGACGCGCGCCATCGCCGGGGAGCTAGAGGGCAGCGTCACCTACCGCTTTCGGCACCTCGAGGGCCTCGGGGCGCAGGCGGACGTGGAGGGGAGCAGGAGCCACCAAGAGACGTCGGTCTACGTGCCCGCGGGGCGCGTCGTCCCGCGCCTCCCCTCAGGGGGGTATGACGAGCCCACGCTGTCGGCGCGCCTCGCGCGGCTCTGCGCCTCGTGGGAGAATCGCAAGCTCAGCGACGAGGCGCTCGACGCCGTCGACCTCGACCAGCTCCTGCGCGCGGCCTCGGGGAGGGCGGCGGGGGAGGACGCGGGGGCGGACGCGCGCCGCCCGAGCTCCGTCCTGCTGCCGCTCGTCCGCCCCCAAGGGCACACGCTCAACGCGCGCCCCGTGCTAGAGCGCATCGCCGCCGATGCGCTGCTCCATGACCAAGCGCGCGAGCGGGAGGAGGGCGCGCCGCGCCGCGGGGGCGCGGGGGGCGCGGCGCCCTATGGGTCCTCTGCGCCTCGTGGGTCCTCGGCGCCCTCGGCGCCCTCGGCGCCCTCGGCGCCCCTCGGGCCTCCTCTGCCCTCCTCGTCGTCTGCGCCCGCCGCGCGCGCGGGGCGGGCGGGGCTCTCCACGCCCGCGGGGGCCGCGCCCCCCTCAAGGGCGGATGCCCGCCCGAGCGGCGCGCCTAGGGCCTCTGAGTCGGGGGCGCCCGCCGCGCCCTCCTCCTATGTCGCCCCCGCCGCCCCGGGCGCCGCCCCGGGCGCCGCCCCGAGCGCCGCCCCGAGCGCCGCCCCGAGCGCCGCCCCGAGCGCCGCCCCGCGCCCCTC
>VGTA01000806.1 GCA_016874875.1 Deltaproteobacteria bacterium
GTCACCGGCACCGTGGCGCAGCAGCTCGCGAACTGCCCCACGATGAAGACCCCTCAGATCAAGCGCCTCGTGCTTGAGCAGATGGAGCAGCTCGGCGTCAAGGTCAAGACGGGCTTCTTTAGCGACTGGCACAGCAAGGCGAGGCGCGAGGTGGGCCTCGGCTGAGCGCTCGAGGCGCCCGCCCCCTCAGCGGCGGCCCCGCCCCCCGCGCTCGCCGCGCGCCCCGCCCTCGGCGCGGCGCTGGAACACGTGGCCGATGGCGGGCTTGCCGCGGAAGATCTCGTCGATGGGCGCGCCCCGGCGGCGGTTGACCTCGGCGAGCGCCTCGCGGCGCTCGCGCTCCTCGAGCGTCTCGTGGCGCGGCCCCTCGTCCGCCATCACCTCCTGGTAGCGCGCGCGCGGGCTCTCCGGGCGCTCGAACTCCACGGGCCAGCACGCCCCCGCCTGCAGCGCGTCGCAGAGGGCGCGCTGGGAGTCCACCGCGTCGGGGAGCGCGGTGGCGGCGGCGCCGAGGTAGTGGAGGTCGGCGCCGCAGGAGCCGAGGCGCGCCCAGCCCTTGAGCTCCACGAGCTGGTCGCAGAGGAAGTCGCGCACGGCGAGGCCGCGCCCCACGCGCGTCTCGGCGGCGTGGGCGAGGCGCAGGGTGTAGGCGCGGTCGCCCCAGGCGCGCGCGGCGAGGCGGGAGAAGGGGTGGCACACCACCACCACGCCATCAAAGCCGCTGAGGCGCTTGAGCAGCGCCTCGAGGCGCCAGCGAGGCGGCGGGGGCGCGCGCTCCGCGAGGTCGTCGTCGCCCTCGTCGTCGCCCACGCCGCGCGCGCCGCCCCCCTCCGCGCCCCTCCCGTCCGCGTCCTTCGCCACCTCGTCGCCCTCCGGCGCCCAGCGCCCCTTAAAGAACGCCTCGTCCGCCTCGCGGGGGATGGCCACGAGGGCGCCGTGGGCGGTGAGCAGCTCCACGCCGCAGAGCGCCACGAACTCCTCGGCGCGGAGCGCCTCCACGTAGCGGCGGGCGGCGCGCGCGTCGTGGGTGCAGGTGACCACCGCCCCGTCGAGACTCGCCTCGATCAGCGCGTCCACGAGCTCCGTGGGCTCGAGGGTGTAGGGGTTGAGGTGTGGGTCGATGAGCATGGGCGCTCCTTGCGCGGTGAGGGGAGGGCGGGGGGAGGGGGAGGCGCGGGGAGGGGGAGGCGCGGGGAGGGGGAGGCGCGGGGAGGGCTAGCGGGGCGCCGACCACGGCAGGCGGTCGAGGTCCACGTTGCCGCCGCTCAGGATGACGCCCACGCGGCGCGCGGGGCGCGGGGGGCGCGCGGCGAGCAGCGCGGCGAGCGGGGCGGCGCCGCTCGGCTCCACCACCACCTTGAGGCGCGTCCACAGCAGGCGCATGGCGTCCACCACCTCCGCGTCGGTCACCGTCACCACCCGCTCGAGGTGGTCGCGCAGCACAGGCCAGGTGAGGTCGCCGAGGCTGGTCAGCAGCCCATCGCAGATCGTGTGAGGCGCCTCTTGAGGGATGAGGCGGCCCGCGGCTAGGGAGCGCGCCGCGTCGTCGGCGCCGGCGGGCTCCGCCGCCCACAGGAGCGCGCCGGGGCAGAGCGCCCGCGCGGCGAGGCAGGTGCCCGACATCAGCCCCCCGCCCCCCACGGGCGCCACCACGAGGTCGAGGGGACCCGCCTGCGCCAGCAGCTCGAGGGCGGCGGTGCCCTGCCCTGCGATGATGAGGGGGTCGTTGTAGGGGTGGATGAAGCGCGCCCCCGTCCGCCCCACCACCGCCGCCGCCGCCTCCTCGCGCGCGGCGAGGGTGGGCGCGCACTCGATCACCGTGGCGCCGTAGCCCTCCACCGCCGCCCGCTTGACCGCCGGGGCGGAGGTGGGCATCACGATGTAGGCGGGCGCGCCGCGCTCGCGCGCGGCGAGGGCGAGCGCCTGCGCGTGGTTGCCGCTGCTGTGCGTGCACACCCCGCGCGACAGCTCCTCCGCCGAGAGCGCGGACACGGCGCTCCACGCGCCCCGAAACTTAAAGGCGCCCACGCGCTGCAGGCACTCCGCCTTGAAGTGCACCTCCACGTCCCAGCCCCAGGCCGCGCTCACGCGCTCGTCGATGAGCCGCGAGGTCAGCGTGGGCGTCTCGTGCGCCACGCCGCGGAGGCGCTCGGCGGCGGCGCGGATGTCGTGGAGGGTGGCGGCGTAGGTGGTGGGGGCGGTGGGGGCGCTGGGGCTGGTGGGGTCGGTGGAGGCGCTGGGGGCGCTGGGGGCGGCGCGGTCAGAG
>VGTA01000807.1 GCA_016874875.1 Deltaproteobacteria bacterium
CGCCCTAGCGCCCTAGCGCCCTAGCGCCCTAGCGCCCTAGCGCCCTAGCGCCCTAGCGCCCTAGCGCCCCGCCCCCCGCCTCGAGGACCCCCGCTTATGGCCAAGCCCCCCGCCCCCCCCCGCCCCACCGTGGACCTCCCCGCCCACGACGCCCGCGTGCGCCTCACGCGCAAGCGCCGCAAGGTGGTGTTCCGCAAGCTCCGCGCCCTCGACCCCAAGCCCCTCGCCGAGGCCGCCGCCGAGGAGCACGCGGCGGTGTTCGCGCGGGTGCGCTGCGGCGACTGCGCGCGCTGCTGTCAGACCATCAGCCCCATCTTCACCGACCGCGACATCCCCAAGGTGGCGCGCGCGGTGGGGCTGCGCCCAGCGGAGTTCACGGAGCGCTACCTGCGCCTCGACGAGGACCACGACTATGTGCTCAAGGGGAGTCCCTGCCCGTTCTTGGGGGACGACAAGTCGTGTATGATTTATGATGATCGCCCCAAGGCGTGCCGGGAGTACCCGCACACGGACTCTCCTCGTCAGCGCCAGCTCTTGGACCTCACGGAGCGCAACGTGGAGGTGTGCCCGGCGGCGTATGAGGTGGTGGAGCGGGTGGCGCGGCGGCTGCTGGGGCTTGGGTTTGAGGAGGGGGAGGGGGGGGCGGGGCGGGGGTGAGGGCTGAGGGGGCGGCGGCGGGCGGCGCGGACGGCGGCCGCGCGACCCGCCCAGCGCCTAGCGCGTGAAGGGCTCAGCGCCCCCGCAAGCACGCCCCCGCGTCCCCCCCCGCGCACCCGCGCTCAAACGCCCCCCGCGCCAGCACCGGGTCTGGCGCCACCCCCTCCCCCCCGCGCTCATAGAGCACGCCGAGGCGCCCGCAGGCCGGGGCGGCGCCGAGGTCGCAGGCCTGGCGGTGGAGCTCCACGGCGCGCACGAAACTGCGCGGCACCCCGTCGCCCCGCAGCGACATCAGCCCGAGGTTGGCGCACCCCGCCGCCGCGCGCAGGGCGCAGGCGCGCTCAAAGGCGGCGGCGGCGGGGGGCAGGGCGGGGGGGGTGGCGGCGAGGTGGAGCGTGGCGAGGTTGACGCAGGCGGCCGCCTCGCCCTCGCCCGCGCCCCCGCAGCGCGCCTCGAGGGCCTCTTGGGCGCTCTTGAGCTCGGCGGCGGGGAGCGGGGCGTCGGGGGGGGCGGCGGGGGCGGCGGGGGACTCGACGGCGCGCGTGGCGTCGCAGCTCGGCGCGTGGCCCGCGGCGCAGGCCTCGCGCCACAGGCGGCGCGCGCGCGCGTGGTCGGGCGTGAGGGCCGCGGGGTCGGTGAGGCGGTCGGCGAGCGCGTGGCACGCCGCGGGGCGCCCGAGCCCGCAGCCCCGCTCGAGCGCGTGGCGCTCCTTGAGGCAGGCGCCGCGCGCGCCCCCCGCGCACCGCTCGCGCCAGTGCTCTGGGCGCGCGCCGGGGTGCGCCGTGAGCTCGCCGCGGAGGAGGAGCGTGAAGAGCAGCCCCCAGGCGAGCACGGCGAGGGCGTTGGGGCGCGAGAGCGCCCGCGGGAGCGCTGAGAGGGGGGCGGCGGCGGCGGCGGCGAGGCGCGCGTCGAGCCGCGCGCCCACCCGGTCGAGCGCCGGGGCGAGCAGGTTGCACAGCGGCACCTGCAGCAGCTTGTCAAAGAAGGCCGGCTGCCCGAGCGCCGGCAGCAGCACGTACTGCGGCGCCACCAGCAGCCCGTAGAGCGCCCCAAACAGCGCCTTGCCGGAGGCGCTGCGCGGGGAGGTGGCGGGGTCGGTCACGAGCAGATTCATCCCAAGGAACACGGCGATGGGAATCGCCGTGTCGGTGAAGAAGTGGTCGCCCCCCGTGGCCAGCGCCCACAGCGCCGTGAAGCCCCACAGGCTCGCCGCCGCGCCGAGGGTGGTCCAGGTGACCCCAAAGAGCGTCTGCACCACCAGCCCCACCCCAAACATCACCTCAAACATCCGCGGCGCCACCTCAAGGCGCGTGGCGATCTCCTCCCCCCAGGTGATCGACGACGAATCCGTGGCGATCAGCCCCGCCGAGAGCGCCGTCAGCGCCAGCGCCGAGGGGTTAAAGATGTGCCGCCGCCGCCCGTGCCACGTCCACTGCAGCGCGTCGCGCCCCACGAACGCGATCGCCACCATCACCAGCTGCCAGTGGTAGTGCGGGTCCTTGAACCACAAGAACAGGTTGAGACTCCCGATGATGGGAATCGGCCCAAACCCCAGATGCCAGCGCCGCCCCCGCGTCCACGACAAGAGCAGGTCGAGCGCGAA
>VGTA01000808.1 GCA_016874875.1 Deltaproteobacteria bacterium
ACTCTATGACTTTTTGTTTGTTGTTCATGCTGGGGCGAGTGACCTCAAGAGCTGAGCGATCTGTGTTTTATCTGCGGCGCCGCAGGCGACCGACATCGTCAGGTCATATAACATATCGGTGTCTTGCCTGATCTCAATCCCGTTGATCTCTAAACGAAGGCGAAGGCGAAGGCGACAGCAAAGGCAAAGAGGTCGCAGGCATCGCCGCATAAGAGCCCGCCACGCGCAAAAAGAACTCCACCCCCGCCGCGAGGTTGCGCGTGGAGAGGCGCTCGTCCTCCCCGTGCATGGACTCCGCCTCCTCCTGAGTGATGAGGAAGGGGGCGACCCCAAAGGCGCGGGCGCCGCGCTGGCGGGCGAAAATGGAGTCGGTGAAGCCCACCGAGAGGGCGGGCGCCACCACCAGCGGGCGCTCGGTGAACCCCGCGCGGAGGGCGGCGTCCACGAGGCCGTAGAGCTCGTCGCCCTCCCACTCGGTGACGGCGGCGGGGACGGCGTGGAGGACCTCGAGGCGCACGTGCGCGCGCTCCTCCTCCGGAATCAGCGACTCGATGTGCGCCACCATCTCCTCGGCGGTCACCCCGGGCAGCAGGCGCGCGTCGATGAGGGCGCTCGCCTCCCCCGGCACCACGTTGGGCTGGTGGTCGCCCGTGCGCAGCCCGGTGACGTGGAGCGTGTTGGTGAGGGCGGCGCGCACCCCCGGCTCCGCCATCAGCTCCCCGAGCCCAAAGGCGCGCAGGAGGGCGGGGCGCGCGAGCACGAAGCCCTTGAGCCCGCCCCCGTCGTCGCCCACGAGCGAGAACAGGTCGAGCAGCGCGGGGTCAAAGCGCGGCGCGGGCTCGGCGGCGCGGAGGGCGCTGAGGACGCGCAGCAGGCGCGCCGGCGCGAAGGACTCCCGGGGCGTGGAGCCGTGCCCGCCGGGGCCGCGGGCGGTGAGGCGGAGCCACAGCACCCCCTTCTCCGCCACCGAGACGGCGAACACGTCCTGCCCCTCAAAGAGCGCGCCCTGGAGGCCGAGCCCGCCCTCGTTGAGCAGGTAGCGGCAGCCGAGCCCCTCCCAGCGCTCGTCGAGGAGCTGGCGCATGCCGCGGTTGTCCACCTCCTCGTCCGCCACCGCGATGAGCGTGACCGTGGGGGCGCGGAGGTACTCGCGCAGGAACGCCAGCGTCTCCGCCTGCAGCGCGGGCAGGTCGAGGGCGGCGCGGGGGGCGCGGGGGTCAAGGAGCGGCGCGGCGGGCGGCGGGCAAGGGCGGCGGCGGGCGCGGAGCGAGGGCGGCGGCCTCAGTAGCAGCGCCCAAAGACCACATACATGCCAAAGGAGGCGTCATCGAGGAGCCCCCCGGGCGCCGCGGGGGGGCGGCGGCGAGGCCGAGGTCGAGGCGACCCACAAAGACCTCGTCGTAGACCACGCGGAAGCCCAGCCCCGCGCTCACGTGCACGGGGGCGCCCCCCCGGGCGGCGGCGGCGGCGCCCTGGGCGGCGGCGGCGGTGGCGGCGCGGGCGGCGTCGGGGGCGTCCTGCCCGGAGAGGTCAAAGAGGGCGCCGAGGTCGAGGTAGGGGGCGAGCTACCAGTCGGCGCGCGCGCGCGCCACGTCCCAGCGCAGCTCCGTGTTGAGGACGGCCTTGTCGCGCGCCCGCCAGCGCCCAAACCGCGCTCCCCGCAGCGTCTGGCTGCCCCCGAACCCCGCCGTCGGCTCCATGCCGCCCCAGTGGACGAGCTCATAGAAGGGCACCGCCCCCCACATCTGCTCCGCCATCACCCGACTCGCCCACACCACGCGCTCGTGGAGCGTGACATAGCGGCGGGCGGTGGCGAACTGAGGGGCGGGGCGTAGCGCGCGCTCACCTCCGTGAGCCCGCCCCGCCCCGGCGTCACCTCAGGGGCGCGGTCATCGGCGAGCAGACTCAGCCCCACCACCCCCGCCGGCCCCCCGGCGAGCCCAAAGCGGCGCTCGGCGGCTAGGAGGGAGCCGCCGTAGGTGGCGAGGCGGCTGCGCTTGATGATCGGGGCGCACAACAAGCGCGCCGCGCTCTTCGGTGTCTCTCAGCGCCGTCGTCGTGAAGATGTGGAGGCGCTGATCGGCGAAGATCACAGGGCGAAAATCATCACAGACCGCGCGCCTGTTTATGGCCGCTGGGCTGGGCGTCAGCTCTGTTGGAGCATCTCCTGCGCGACTTTGTGAGCCTCTCGGAGCGCCCCTCGTCGGCGGCTCAGGGACGGCGTCTGGTCGAGTCTGCTCGGGCGCTCTTTCAGCTCAAC
>VGTA01000809.1 GCA_016874875.1 Deltaproteobacteria bacterium
CACGCACTGCGCCGTGCCGTAGGTGACCGCGCAGCGCTGGTGGCGGGGGCAGGCAACGCCGAGGCAGGGGTCCGCCACGCACTCGCCGAGGAAGCACGTCTCCGCGAGGCCGCAGGTGACGCCCGCGCAGGGGTCGGGGGCGCAGACGCGGTCCACGCACACGGCGCCCTCGTCGGGGCAGCCGAGCGGCGCGCAGCCGGTGTCCTGGCAGAGGCCGTCAAAGCAGGCCGTGGCGGCGGGGCAGCTCACCTCCGCGCACGAGAAGATGCACTGCCCGTCGCGGCAGAAGCTCGACGCGCCGCAGTCCACCCCCGCGCAGGGGTCGGGCTCGCAGCCCGCCGGGCGGCAGCGCTCGCCGGCGGGGCAGCCGGTGAAGGCGCAGCTCTCGGGGCCGCACGCCCCGCGCGCGCACACCTCGCCGGCGGCGCAGGTGACGCCGGCGCAGGGGTCCACGCAGCCGGCGGCGGTGCACTCCTCCGCCGCGCCCTCGCAGCCGCTCACCACGCACCAAGGCACGCACACGCCATCGGCGCAGAAGGAGTCCTCGGGGGGGCAGCCGGCGCCGCACTCGCTGAGGCACAGGCCCTGGTAGCAGGAATCGCCGGCGCCGCAGGTGGCCACGCGCTCGTCCACGCGCCCGTCGCAGTCGTCGTCGAGGTTGTTGCACTGCTCGGGGGGCGGGGCGCCGCAGGTGCCGCACGCGTTGCGGACGCGCTCGTCGATCACGCCGTCACAGTCGTTGTCGGCGAGGTCGCAGACCTCGGGCTCGGACTGCGCTGAGGGCACGCAGCGGGTGCGCCCCGCCACGCAGGCCCACGAGCCGATGGCGCAGTGGCCGGCGAGGTCGGTGGAGCAGTCGCCGGGCACCACCACGGGGTCGCCGTCGGGGAGGAGGTCGATGAGGCCGTCGCAGTCGTTGTCCACGCCGTCGCACACCTCAGGGCCGCCGTCGGGGGTGCAGAACACGCGGTCGCAGGCGTCTCCGAACCCGTCACCGTCCAAGTCGCTCTGGTCGTAGTTGCTCACCTTGGGGCAGTTGTCGCACACGTCCCCGCGCCCGTCGCCGTCCTCGTCGAGCTGGTCGGGGTTGGGGATAAAGGGGCAGTTGTCGTTGGGCAGGCAGACGGTGTCGAGGTCCTCGTCGCTGCAGGGGAGCCCCACGCCCCACTGGAGCGCATAGCAGATCTCGGGGCTCTCCTCCCCCGGGGCGAGGGGGCCGACGTCGTAGCGGATCGCCAGCGTCACGTCATAGCCGCGGTCGGTGATGAGGTCGCCGTTGACGTCGATGTTGTTGGTGTTCTGGTTGATGTCGTTGCGGAGGGCGGCGCAGCCGGTGGCGTTGGACACGGTGGAGATGCGGCTGCGCTGGTTGGGGTAGCTGCCCACGTCCCACGACTGGAGAAAATCGTCCACGCGCCCCAGGCCCGAGATGCCCACGTAGGTGGTGGGCACCTCAGGGTCATCGCCCTCATCGAACTGCCACAGCGTCTTGGGGCTGCCGAGGCTGGTGGCGCCGTAGTCGTTGCCGAGGCCGCCGGTGCCAAAGTAGAGGTCGCCGTCCATGTAGGGGGTGAGCGCTACGGTCTGCACCGCCGTGTTGGACACGTTGGTGACGCGGTAGCAGTAGTTGATCTGGGTGCACTCGAGGGTGTAGCGCAGGTCCACCTGCACCCCAAAGACGGTGAACTGGCTGCGGACCTCGCCGTCCACGATGCTCACCGTGGCGGGGATGCCGTTGAAGTCGTCCCGGGTGAGCCACACCCCCTGCGTGCCGCCGTCGGCGTTGGTGCGGCACAGGAAGGTCATCCACTCAAAGATGGTGGAGACGTAGCCCTGGTCCGGGAAGTCGTCAAAGGGGTTGTAGTGGTAGCGGTTGGAGCTCACCACGGAGCTGCCGAGGGCGCCGTAGGCGTCCACGTCCGCCTCCACCAGCCCGCGCTCGGGGTCGCAGGTGGCGGCGTCGGTGCGGAGGAGGATCGAGTCTGCGTTGCCGGGGAACTGCGCCGCGGCGGGCGCGGCGAGCAGGCCGGTGAGCAGGCAGGTGAGCAGGCAGGTGAGCGGGCTGAGGCGCTGGCTGAGGCGCTGGCTGAGGCGCGGCGCCGCCCGCCGAGGCGCGCGCGGAGGGGGGCGCAAGGAGAGGTGGTGCGGATGTCGCATGGCGGTCGCCTCTGTGGTGGGAGTCTTGAGAGGTCTTGAGACTTCGTGAGAGGAGCGCAGTATGATGGGAGCCCCCCCTGATCTGCAAGTGTCTTGAGG
>VGTA01000810.1 GCA_016874875.1 Deltaproteobacteria bacterium
CCGCCGCCTCCCCCAGCGTCGCCGACATCACCAAGAGCCGCAGCTCCGGCCGAAACGCCGCCCGCAGCTCCAAGAGCGTCGCCAGCGCCAGATCCGCCTGCAGGCTGCGCTCATGAAACTCATCGAGCACCACACACCCCACCCCCGACAGCTCTGGATCCGCCGCCATGCGACGATTCAAGAGCCCCTCCGTGAGCACCTCCACCCGCGTCCGAGGCCCCACCGCCCGCTCAAAGCGCACCTGATACCCAACGCGCTCCCCCACGCGCTCCCCCACGCGCTCCGCCATAAACTCCGCCACCGCGCGCGCCGCCACGCGGCGCGGCTGAAGGACGAGCACGCGCTCGCCCCCCCAGCGCCCCGCGAGCCCACCCGCGAGGCGCTCCATCAACGCGAGCGGCGCCCGCGTCGTCTTCCCCGAGCCCGGCGGCGCCGTCAGCACCGCCGCGCCCCGCGCGTCGAGGAGGGCGACCAGCGCCTCAAGCGCCCCCTCCACCGGGAGGCGCGGCGCCCCGCCCCCCTCGCCCATCACGCCCGCTCGCCCTCGCCGCGCCCCGGGAAGAGCAGCGACGCCACCACCCCCAGCCCGATCACCCCGAGCACCAGATACAGACTCGTCGTGTGATCCACGTGCAGCGCGTGCGGCACATGAAAGCCCGCCTTCACGAACGCCTCCACGAACATCTTAAACGCGATGAAGAACAGCACCGCCACCACCGCCTTCTCGAGATGCACCAGGTACTTGGTCAGCACCTCGAGGACGAAATAGAGCGAGCGGAGCCCCAAGATCGCAAAGATCATCGCCGAGTACACCAGCAGCGGCTCATGCGTCACCGCGATCACCGCCGGCACCGAGTCGAACGCGAACATCACGTCAGAGCCCTCAATCACCAACAAGCAGATGAGCGCCGGCGTCATCCAGCGCCGCACCCCCTCCTTGAACGAGAAGCTCTCCCCCAGCTCCCTCAGCCGCGTCTCCGCCTCAGGGCGCCCCACCAGCAGGCGGTTGCCCACCAGGTGCGGGAAGATGGGATAGAACTTGCTGAAGATCCTGACGAGGAGCATCTCCTCATAGTTGGGCTCCTCTTCCTCGTCGTCATCCCCCATCAGCATGTGCACCGCCGCGTAGCCGATAATGCCCCCAAAGATCGCGTACGCCACCCAGCCCGCGTTCATGATCATCGCGCCGAGCGCCACAAAGATCGCCCGGAAGACGATCGCGCCCAAGATCCCGTAATAGAGAATCTTGTGCTGCAGCACGTCCTTCACGTTAAAGAACTTAAAGACCGCGATAAACACGATCAGGTTGTCCACCGACAGCACCTTCTCGAGGGTGTAGCCCGTCAAGAACAGACTCGCGTACGTGCTGCGCGCCGCCTCCACCCCCCCATAATACGCCGCCACGTCCGCCGGGACAGACATCATCCAGCGGAGCCACCCATAGAACCCCAACGACAGCGCCACCCAGAACAGGGACCAGCCGATGGCGTTGCTCAGGCTGATCTCCTGGCTGTTCTTGTGCTGCACGAGATCGACGACGAGGGCGAAAATGAACGCCCCCACGAAAATGGAGACCGTGTCAACGGGGAAGCCGAGCGACGGCACCCCGGAGGACGACGCCTGCGCGGCGACGGCGGCGGCGCTGGCGGCGGCCTCGTTGAGAGAGGGGATGAGGATCAAGGTCTTGCGCGCTCCTGCGGTGAGGGGACGGGGAGGGGGTGAGGTGAGCTGACTAGCACGTGTGAGAGATAACTAGACGAGGGCACAATAGAGCAAGAGGCAAAAAAGGCAAGCCCTCGCGTCGCCCCGCTCACCCCCGCTCACCCCCGCGCCGGCCACGCAGCCAGCAGCGCAGGCGGCGCGAGCTCCACCGCCCCGCGCGCCACCCACGCCCGCGCGCGCCGCGCCACCTCCTCAGGGCCGCGGCGCTCGAGCCACGCCAGCGGCCCCCCCTCGCTCACCGCGCACCCGAGCCCCAACACCGCCCCCACGTCCCCGTCCGCGGCGCAGGAGAGCACCCCCTCCTCCCAGCAGCGCGCCGCCTCAAGCGCCTGCGACAACATGAGCCGCTCGCGCACCTCCTCCGCCTGCCGCGGCGCGCTCAGCCCCCGCGCCGCCCCCCAGCGGCGCCCCCAGCAGCGCCGCCCCCTCCGGGCGCGTCGGCGGCAGCCCATAGCGCGCCTGCATCTCGAGCACGTGCGCCGCCAGCGTCAGCGTCACCTCGTCGAGCGCCTTGAGCGGCCCCACCGCCA
>VGTA01000811.1 GCA_016874875.1 Deltaproteobacteria bacterium
GCTCCACCGCCTTCTTCGCCGGCGCCCCCCCGCGCGCGACCACCCCCTGCGCCTTCGCCCACTCCCCCCGCACCAGCGCCTCATGCGCCGCCTCCTCGCGCGCCTGCCGCTCCACCTCTCGCTCCAGCGCCGCCACCTCTCGCTCATACGCCGCGTCCCCCTCCGCGGGCCTCGCCGCGCTCGGCGCCCCCCCTCCCCCTCCAGGCTCTATCAGCCCCACAAGCCCCTCCGACGTCTCCCGCACCCCGCCGATCAGCTCCTCCACGCTCTTCCCCATGCTCTGCCGCGCCCCCAAGAACTCCGAGCTCCGCGTGTCGTGCACCCTCAGCGACAGCTCCATCGAGCGCCCGATCCGCGTCACCATCCCCGACACGATAAAGTGCGCCCCCAGCGTCCGCCCCATCTCCACCTCACAGCTCTGCCCCTGCGCCGCGTCGCACGTCTGCGCGTCCACCAGCGCCAAGATGTTCTCCCGCGTCATCACCAAGTACCGCCCCCCCAAGCGCTCCGCCACCGCCCCCCGCGCGCGCTCCGTCAGCGCCATCACCTCCCGCTCCTTGAGGTCCGCCTCGTTCCGCAGCTCCACCACCGCCACCCGCAGCCGCTCCTCCGCCCACGCCTGCGGGGGGGAGAGGGGCGGGGGGAGGGGGGCGAGGGCGGCGGCGAGGAGCAGGGCGAGGGCGCGCAGGGCGGGGGAGGCGAGGGGCATGGGGGGACTCCTCTGAGGGGGGCGCGAGGGGTGAGGGCGCGGCGAGTCGACTCCTCGGGCGCGCTTGGGTTATGGAGTGTGGAGCAGCGAGGCGCCTTGGGTCAACGGCGGCGCCGCTCCCCCCGCACCGCCCGAGTCGCCCCATGCCCCCACTCGACCTCCCCGCGCGCCGGCGGGAGACGTGGGAGGAGCTGCGCCTGCACGGGGCGCGCGACCTCATCTACGCGGTCTTGTTTGTGGGGCTGGCGTGGCGCGAGTGGCGCGGGGGGTGGGCGTGGTGCCTCGTGGGGCTCTTGGCGGCGGAGGTGCTCATCACGCTGGCGGACTTTGTGCTGGAGCGGCGGGTGCGCGCCCCCCTCGGCGGGCTGCCGGCGGGGGAGCTGGTCATGCACGCGCTCATGGCGATCCTCTACGGCGCGCTCCTCGCCACCCTCGCCCCCCACCTGCTCGCCTGGGGCGCCCTCCCCGCCGCCCTCGCCCCCCACGCCGCCCCGCCCCCCCCCGCGCTCGCCGCCCTGCTCTCCGCTATGGGCGCGGGGGTGCTGGCGGCGGGGCTGCGGGACCTGTGGTGGGCGCGGGCGGGGGCGCGGGCGGCGCGGGGGTAGGGGCGCGGCGGACGCGGAAGCCGAGGGCGCTGCTCTGGTAGCGGGGGAGGGCGCTGTCGCGGAAGGTGAGGCTGAGCGTCTCGGGGGGGCTGTTCCAGCTCCCCCCGCGACTCACGCGGCGCGCGGCGCCGTTGGGGCAGCGGGCGCCGCAGCGGGGCGCGCCCCCCGCGGGGCGGTGGGCGTGGCGGGGCGCGCGGGCGTAGCTGGGCGCGTAGGCGTCGAGGGTCCACTCCCACACGTTGCCGAGGGTGTCGTGGAGCCCGAACGGGTTGGGGCGGAGGGCGCCGGCGGGGCGCGTCTGGCGCCCAGAGGTGCCGCGGTGCCAGGCGACGGCGTCGAGGGCGCGGGGCGCGCGCGGCGCGGGGTCGGCGGCGCCCCCGGCGCGCGCGGCGTACTCCCACTCCGCCTCCGTGGGGAGGTCGCCCCCCGCCCAGCGCGCGAAGGTGCGCGCCTGCCCCCAGTCCACGCAGTTGACGGGGTGCCGCTCGAGCCCCGCCCGCCCCCAGGCGCACGCGCCCCGCGCCCCCCCCTCCGCGGGGGGGTCGCACGCCCCGGCGGCGACGCAGCGGGCGTACTGGGCGACGGTGACCTCGGTCTTGCTCAGCTCAAAGGCGCGGACGTCGACCCAGCGCGCGGGGGCCTCGTCGGGGGGGCCGCGGTCGCTGCCCATGTGGAGCCGCCCGGCGGGAATCGGCACCCACTCGATCGGGTCGCCGGGGGGGGGCGCGGCGCTCTCCTGCGCCCGCGACCGCGCTGTCTCCGCCGCCGCCGCTTCTGCCTCCGCTGCCGCTGTCTCCCCTGCTTCTGTCTCCGCTGCCGCTGTCTCCGCCGCGTCTGTCTCCGCCGCGTCTGTCTCCGCCGCGTCTGTCTCCGCCGCCGCTGTCTCCGCCGCCGCTGTCTCCGCCGCCGCTGTCTCCGCCGCCGCTGTCTCCGC
>VGTA01000812.1 GCA_016874875.1 Deltaproteobacteria bacterium
TTTCGCGCCCTTCTGAGGGCCCCCTCCCCCCTCACCCCCGCAGCGGCGCCAGCGCCTCCCACACCGCCCGCGCCACCCCCGCCGGCACCACCGCGGCGAGCTCCTCAAGGGGGGCGCGGGCCACGCCGTCGAGGTCCCCGAACGCCCGCAGGAGCGCCTTGCGGCGGGCGGGGCCCACGCCGGGGAGCTCGTCGAGGGGGCTGCGGAGGCGGGCGGCGCTGCGCGCCTTGCGGTGGGCGCTGAGGGCGGTCTTGTGCGCCTCGTCGCGCAGCTGCGTGAGCAGGCGGAACGAGGGGCTGCCCGGGCGCAGCGGGACGGGGTCGCGCGCCCCGGGGAGGAACACGCGCTCGTCGGTGCGCCCCCCCTCCTTGGCGCGACTCTTGGCCAGACTCACCACGTCCACCCCCCGCACGCCGAGGTCCTCGCACGCCGCCACCGCCACCGCTAGCTGCCCCTTGCCGCCGTCGATCACCAGCAGCTGCGGCAGGTCGCCCTCCGCCAGCCCGGCGCGCAGGCGCCGGGTGAGCGCCTCGCGGAGCATGGCGAAATCGTCGGTGCCCCCCACCCCCTCGATCCTCCTCACGCGGTAGTCGGCGCGGCGCGGCACGCCGCCCTCAAAGACGACCTGCGAGGCGTAGGGCGCCTCGCCGTGGAAGAGGGAGATGTCGTAGCACTCGGCGCGCCAGGGGACCTGCGACAGCCGCAGCAGGCGCTTGACCTCCCACAGCGCCTCCTGGCGCGCGCCGAGGGCGCGCTGCGCCTGAAAGAAGGCCTGCTCGGCGTTCTGCGCCGCCATCTCCACGAGCCGCCGCCGCTGCCCGCGCGCGGGGGCGCTCACCCGCACGGCGCCGCCCCGCAGCTCGCGCAGGCGCTCGGCGAGCGCCCCGAGCGCCCCGAGCGCAGGGCTCGCGGCGGCGGGGTCGGCGTCGGCGGCGCCGTCTGCGTCTGCGCCTGCGTCTGCGTCTGCGTCTGCGTCTGCGTCTGCGTCTGCGTCTGCGTCTGCGTCGCTGTCGGCGGCAGCGTGGGCGTCCGCTGAGAGGCTGAGGGCGGCGGGGTCTAAGAGGACCTCGGGGGGCGGGGGCGACTCGGCGTAGTAGAGGTGGAGGAGGGTGGCGAGCAGGTCGGGGGTGCTCGCGCCCTGCTCCTCAAAGCTGAAGGGGCGGGCGCGCAAGAGCACGCCGCCGCGCACCTCTAGGAGCGCCACCTGCACCTGGTCGCCCTCGCGGTACACCCCCACCGCGTCGCACTCGCGCGCGCCGCCGGTGAAGTGGGTCACCGCCTGCGGCTCTAGACTCCGGTCGATGGCCGCCACCTGGTCGCGGTACCGCGCGGCGCGCTCGAACTCTAGCGCGGCGGCGGCCTCGCGCATGCGGCGCTCGAGCTCGGCGCGCAGCGCGGGGCGCTCGCCGCGCAAGAACATCGCCGCCCCCTCTACCTCCGCGGCGTAGTCGGCGCGGTCCACGGCGAGCGCGCAGGGGGCGAGGCAGCGCTTGATCTGGTGCTGCATGCAGGGGCGGCTGCGGTTCTTGAAGTCGCGGTCGTCGCAGGTGCGGAGCTTGAAGGTGCGCTCCACCACCGTGAGCATGGCGCGCAGGTCCGCCCCCGACAGGTAGGGGCCAAAGAGCCGCGCCCCCGCCTGCGCGCGCTCGTCGCGGCGGGGGTCGCGCAGCACCTCCACGCGGGGCCAGTCGGCGCGCCCGTCGAGGCGCAGGTAGAGGTGCCCGCTGCCGAACTTGAGCGCCACGTTGTGCTTGGGCGCGTGGGTGAGGATCAGCTCGCGCTCTAGGAGCAGCGCCTCCTTCTCGGTGGCGGTGGTGATGGTGTCGAGGGCGGTGAGGGCGCGCGGGAGCGTGGCCACGAAGGGGCGCGGGTCCTGCGCCGCCCCGTCGCGCGAGGTGGGGAAGTACTGCCGCAGCCGCGCGCGCAGGTCCTTGGCCTTGCCCACGTAGATCACCTCGCCCCCCGCCCCGCGCATGATGTAGACCCCGGGGCAGCGGGGGAGGGTGGGGAGGAGCGCGGCGGGCGAAAACGCCGGCGCGGCGGGCGCCTCCGAAAAGGCTGCCACCTCGGGCGCCCCCTCGGGCGCCCCCTCAGGCGCGGGCGCCCCCCCCTCCCCGCCGCGCGCGCCCCCCACCGCTCAGCCCTCCCGCAGCGCCAGCGCCTCTAAGGCGCGGAGCTCATCGCGCAGGCGCGCCGCCTCCTCAAAGCGCAGCGCCTCCGCCTCCCGCGCCATCGCCT
>VGTA01000813.1 GCA_016874875.1 Deltaproteobacteria bacterium
TGGGTGGATGAGGAGCGCCCCGTCGCCCCGCCGCCCTGACGCGCAGCGCGGCAAAAGCCCTTTACCTGCGCGCGAGCGGCGGCTAGCATCGCCGCGCACACCACAGGAGTCTCCCCCCATGCTCTCAACACCCCTGCTCCTCTCGCTGCCCAGCGGCACCGAGATGCTCGTCATCCTCGTCATCGTGCTCGTGCTGTTCGGCGGTAACAAGATTCCCGCCCTCGGCGACGGACTCGGCAAGGGAATCAAGAACTTCCGCCGCGCCATCGGCGGCGACAAGCAGGAGGACGGGGACGTGGTGGACGCCGAGGTGGTGACGCGCGAGAGCAAGCCTCACGCCTCGCAGGACGACGCGGAGCGCCGCATCGACAAGCGCTGAGCGGGCGCCCCGCGCCGCCTCACTCCGCCTTCTCGTAGAACGACACCGACAGCGCCGCCTCCAGCGCCCCCTCCCCGAGCGCGCGCGGCGCCGGCGCCACGTGCACAAAGCGCAGGCGCTCCCCGGCCTCGACGCGCGCCCCCAGCGCCGCCGCGGGCTCCTCGGGCACCTCGAGGCGCCCGCGCTCGGCGAGCCACGCCTCGGTCAGCGCCTCAGGCGCCGCCTCACAGCAGCTGAACGGCGCCGCCTGCGTGTAGGCCGCGGCGCCCCTGGGGGCGCCCTTGGGGGTGAACTTGAGCTTGAGGGTGAGCTGGATGTTCGCCTGCGCGCGCGACGTGGAGTTCTCCACCTCGCCCTCCACGGCGATCAGCTGGCGCCCCTGGAGCACCCGCACCACGCGCGCGCTCACCTCACCGCTCTCGATCACCTCCTCGATGGCGGCCTCCTCCGCCGGCGCCGGCGCCTCGAGCTCGCCGAGCAGAGCGACGCGGGAGGCGCGCAGGGGCTCGCGCAGCGCTCGGTCGAGCCCCACGCGCGACGCGAGGAAGCCAAACCACAGGGCGGCGAGGGCGAGAGCGCCCGTGAGGAGAGCGCGCCGCCCCGACGACGAGAAGTCGCTCGCGCGCCCGGTGGCGGCGAGCGCCGCGGGGTCGAGCGGGCGCTCGCGCACCAGCTCGCGCGCTGGGAGCGCCAGCGCCTCGTCGCTCAGCCGCGCCGGCGCGGGCGTGGACGAGAGCGGAATAAAGCTCGCCAGCGCCTCCACCACCTCCGCCTCGCGGCGGGCGCGCTCGTCGGTGAGCTGCGACAGCGCCTGCGTGTTGATGACGATGGACGCGGCGGGGCGCTCGAGGCGCGGCTGCGGGCGCCTCGGGGCGACGCTGCGCTTCTCAAGGGGGCGGGGCTGGTACATTCGCTCGCTCCATTCCCATTCGCTCGCTCCCTTCGCGCCCGCTCAGGCTCGCCGCCTAGAGCTGTAGGCCGAGGCTGACGTTGACGTTGTACTGCTGCGGGGTCCAGGCAAACTCAGGGGTGAGCTTGATGAGCCCGATCAAGAAGCGCACCCCCGCGCTCAGGCGGTTGACGGTGTGGGTGCGCTGCCCAAACACAAAGCTGCTCGCGGAGAAGGACTCCGCGCTGCCCTCGCGGACCAGCACCTCTGGGGCGTCATAGACGCCGGGGGTGGCGTCGAGCGTGTTGCTGCCGCCGTAGATGGTGAGCAGGCTGTAGGCCACGTAGGGGGCGATGTTCATCACCCCCTTCACCCCAAAGCGCGTGCCGAGGGCGAGGTCCACGGAGGTGGTGCTGAGGTCGAGCTGGGTGGAGCCCACGAGGCGGTTGGCGGCGAACCGGGCGTTGAAGTCCACGGGGAAGGCGCTCATCCCCTCGTGATACGACCACTTGGCGGCGCCGCCGATGGTCCACAGCTCGCTGTTGAGGAGGTAGCCGAGCTGCCCCTCGAGCTCGAGGCTGTAGGGGAGCCCCTTGCGGATGGTGAAGTGCGACGTGGAGACGTTGCTCACGCGGCTGCGGTTGGTGAGCGCCTCGCCCCACACGCTGGTGTCGCCGCTGAAGTTGGTGAGCCCGTAGCTCATGTCCATCTCAAAGGCGTTGATGCCGAGGGTGCTGGCGGGGGCGAGCACGGGGGGCGCGAGGGCGAGCCCGTAGGCCTGCACGAGGCCGTCGAACGCCGCCTCGTTGGGGGTGAGCGCGGTGGTGCAGTTGGCGCAGAGCCCGTGCAGGGACGGGTCGAGGCCGAGGGCGGCGGCGGGGCGCGCGCCGGCGAGGAGGGCGAGACTCAGGAGAGCGAGACTCGGGAGGGCGAGACTCGGGAGGGCGAGACTCGGGGAGAAAAGACGCT
>VGTA01000814.1 GCA_016874875.1 Deltaproteobacteria bacterium
CCTCCCCCCCCCGCCGCGCGCGCCCCCCACCGCTCAGCCCTCCCGCAGCGCCAGCGCCTCTAAGGCGCGGAGCTCATCGCGCAGGCGCGCCGCCTCCTCAAAGCGCAGCGCCTCCGCCTCCCGCGCCATCGCCTGACGCAGGCGGTCGATCTCGGCGTACACGTCGCGCAGACTCTCCGCCTCCGCCACCACCTCCGCCGCCCGCCGCTCCGCCGCCGTCCCCCCGCCCCACGCCTCACGCGCCCGCGCCACGTCGTCGTTGAGGTCCTCGAGCCCGCGCACCGTGGACGTGGGCACCACGCCGTGCGCCTCGTTGTAGGCGTGCTGCAGCGCGCGGCGGCGCTCCGTCTCGTCGAGGGCGGCGCGCATAGACTCCGTCACGCGGTCGGCGTACATCAAGACGCGCCCCTCCACGTTGCGCGCCGCGCGCCCGATCGTCTGAATCAGAGAGGTGCGGTTGCGGAGGAACCCCTCCTTGTCGGCGTCGAGAATCGCCACCAGCGCCACCTCGGGGAGGTCGAGCCCCTCGCGGAGCAGGTTGATGCCCACGAGCACGTCGAACTCCCCGCGGCGGAGGTCGCGGAGCAGCGCCGAGCGCTCGAGCGTCTCTACGTCGGAGTGGAGGTAGCGCACCCGCACCCCCACCTCCTGAAAGTACTCCGTCAGCTCCTCCGCCATGCGCTTGGTGAGCGTCGTCACGAGGGCGCGCTGCCCCCGCGCCGCCACCGCGCGCACCTCCACGAGCAGGTCGTCCACCTGGTGCAGCGCGGGGCGCACCTCCACGGGCGGGTCGAGCAGCCCCGTGGGGCGGATCAGCTGCTCCACCACCACCCCCTCGCTCCGCGCCACCTCAAACTCCCCCGGCGTGGCGGAGATGTAGATGGTCTGCGGCGAGCGCGCCAAGAACTCATCAAAGCGGAGGGGGCGGTTGTCGAGGGCGGAGGGCAGGCGGAAGCCGTGCGCCACCAGCGTCTCCTTGCGCGCCCGGTCGCCTTGGTACATGCCGCGCACCTGAGGCAGCGACACGTGACTCTCGTCCACCAGCAGGAGCCAGTCCCCCGAAAAGTAGCTCAAGAGGCACGGCGGCGGCTCGCCGGGGGCGGCGCCCGTGAGGTGGCGGGAGTAGTTCTCGATCCCCTTGCAGAAGCCCACCTCGCGCAGCAGCTCGAGGTCGTGCTCCGTGCGCTGCTGCAGGCGCTGCGCCTCCAAGAGCCGCCCGCCCCCCATCAGCTCCTCAAGGCGCGCGTCGAGCTCGCGCTCGATCTCGGCGACGGCGGCGATCAGGGTGTCGGCGGGCGCCACATAGTGACTCGCCGGATAGACGGTCACGTCGTCGAGCGCGCTCAGGCGCCTGCCGCGCAGCGGGTCAAAGAGCTCGATCGCCTCCACCTCGTCCCCAAAGAGCGACACGCGCACCGCCCGGTCCTCGAGGTGCGGCGGGTACACCTCGAGCACGTCGCCGCGCGCCCGGAAGGTCCCGCGGTGGAAATCGAGCTCGCCGCGCGTGTACTGAATCTCCACGAGGCGCGCCATCGCCGCCTCGCGGTTGAGCGTGTCGCCCACCCGCACCCGCAGCTGCTGCGCCCGATAAGAGTCAGGACTCCCGAGCCCATAGATGCACGACACGCTCGCCACCACGATCACGTCGCGCCGCTCAAGGAGATTCTGCGTCGCCGCGTGGCGCATGCGCTCGATCTCCTCGTTGGTGCGCGAGTCCTTCTCGATGAAGGTGTCGGTGGAGGGCACATAGGCCTCGGGCTGGTAGTAGTCGTAGTAGCTCACGAAATACGACACCGCGTTGCGCGGAAAGAGCTGCTTGAGCTCCCCGTAGAGCTGCGCCGCGAGCGTCTTGTTGTGCGCGAGCACCAGCGTGGGGCGCCCGAGGCGCGCGATCACGTTGGCCATCGTGAACGTCTTACCCGAGCCCGTCACCCCCATCAGCGTCTGCGCCGCTCGCCCCGCCGCCACCCCCGTGCACAGCGCCTCGATCGCCGCGGGCTGGTCGCCCTGCGGCGCGAACGGCGACTCGAGCGAGAACGAGGCGGGCGCGCCGGGGTCAGCGACCATCGTCGCCCTCCCCCGCCCCACGGGGCTCCTCCGCGGGCTCCTCCGCGGGCTCCTCCGCGGGCTCCTCCGCGGGCTCCTCCGCGAGCTCCTCCACCCCAAAGGGCGCCGCCCCCGCCCCCGCCCCCTCCCCCGCCCCCCCCGCCTCCTGCGCGTGCACGCCGAGGAGGG
>VGTA01000815.1 GCA_016874875.1 Deltaproteobacteria bacterium
AGGGCTCATAATCAAGCTCCCATCACGTCGGGGGACAGGCAGGCGAGGGTGAAGGCCTCGCGGAGGGCGGCGAGGGGGTCGCGCCCAAGGAGGGCGGCGTCGTAGTGGGCGCCGAGGGCGGCGCGGGCGGGGGCGAAGCGGGGGTCGCCTGGGGGGATCGCCATCAGGCGCCCCACCAGCGCGTCGAGGGCGGCGGCGGGGTCGCGCGCCGGGAACGCTGCCCCCCCCTGCGTCACCGCCGCCGCCGCCGCCGCCTCGCACACGGCCTCGGCGGCGGCGAAGTAGAAGGCGCTTGGGCGGGCGGGCTGCGTGAAGTCGGCGGCGCCGCGCGCGAAGTCGTCATCGGGGATCAGCCCGAGCACCTCCGCCACGCGCGGCGCCTCGCACAGCCCCGCGCGCCCGGCGCGCTCGTCGAGCAGCGCGCAGAGGTGGGCGCGGCGCGTGACGCTCACCGCGGGGGCGTCGAGGGCGAGCGCGCCGTCGCGCGTGACGGGGGCGAGCCCCGTGACGAGGGGCGACGACATCAGCCCCACCCACAGGTCGAGGAGGTTGAGGCCGCCGGCGGCGAAGCGGTCGCGGAGGGCGATGAACTCCGGGGACAGCTCGTCGCAGGGGGCGGAGTTGGCGTAGAGGCACAGCTTCTGCGTCCACGCGGCGGCGAGGCGCGGGTGCGCCGCGAGCAGCTCCCCAAAGCGCGCCACGCCCCCCCCCGCCTCCGACACCCCGTAGAAGGTGAAGCCCGCCTCCGTGCTCGTGGGGAACAGCCGCCCCTCGCCGTCCACCGCCGTGGGGCGCTGGTAGCTCACGTTGTAGGCGCGGGCGAAGTAGAGGCGCATGGGGTCGAGCTGGCGGTGGCAGCCGTAGCAGGCGGTCCCCTCCTCGGCGTGGTCGGGGCTGAGGCCGTTGAGGTGGGGCGGGGCGGTGCCCTCGGTGGCGGTGAAGCTCAGGTGGAGGGCGGCGAGGAGGGCCTGGTGGGTGGTGACGCGGAACTGGTTGTCGACGTTGGTGGGCCAGTTGTTGAAGAAGACGCTGGTGGTGAAGAAGCCCCCGCGCGGAATGCGCGTCACCACCCGCGTGGCGCCGCGGAGGGCGGGGAGGTCATAGAAGGGCGTGACGGGCTCATCGGGCGCCTCCTGCGGCGTCACGAGCTCCACCCAGCGCCAGTCCTCAAAGTCCGCGAGGGTGAGGGGCGGGTCCTCAAAGCGGGGGTTCTCCTCGGGGCGCGGGGCGCAGCGGGCGCGGAGCACAAAGCCAAAGAGCATGTCGAGGGCCTCCTCCTGCGGGACCTCGCAGTCGCTGGGCAGGGAGGCGACGTGCCACTTGCGCTGCGCCACCTGGCCGCGCAGGGCGCTCGGGGCGTCGGCGGCGCGGCGGAAGAGCTGGTGGCGCTGCTCGCGCTCGGCGGCGGTCTGGTCGGGGTAGCGCAGGAGGACGAGGTTGGCGGTGGTGACGAGCCACCGCCGCGTGGTGAACACCTCCGTGAAGGGCGCGCCGCGCCGCACCACGTCCACCGCCGTCCGCACAAAGGACTCCTCCATGACGCGGCGGAAGGGGGCGTTGCGCGAGCGGTGGCGGCGGAGGCGGTCGAGCTGCTCCACGTCCTCCGCCTGCATGCGCTGCTGGAGCGCCACCGCGAGGAAGCCCGAGAGCTTGCGCTCAAACGCGGGCCCCGCCGCCCAGGCGCGCACGAGCCCCTCGAGCGCCCCCGGGTCCGCCGCCACCGCCGCCACCTCCTCGGCGGTGGGCGCGTCGCCGCGGGTGAGCGCCTTGACCTTGCGGAGGGCGGCGGCGAGGGGGGAGGGCTCAAAGGTGAGCGCGGGCTCGGGGTGCGCGTCGATATAGCGCTGGCTCACGTCCTCCGCCCAGCGCGCCAGGCACGCCTTGTCGTCCTCCGAGATGGGCGCCCCGTCCCCCACGGCGGCGCCGGGGGGCATGACCACCTGGCAGAGGTCCGCCGCGCCCCCGGGGGGCGGCGCCGCGCCCACCACCTGCAGGAGCAGGCCGCGGCTAGGGTCGCGCGGGTCGAGCAGCGCCCGCCCGCGGCAGGCGGCGGAGTGCGCGGGGGCGTCGACGAGGCGCGCCTCGAGGTCGCGGAGCGAGGCGCCGGCCTCGAGGCTGAGGTCCAGGCTCGCCGTCACGGGCGGCGCGTGGCACCCGGCGGCGGCGCACGTATTGCGCCGCAGGACCTCGCGGGGGTCACACCCGAGGTCCGCGCCCTGAGTCGCGCCGCCCTG
>VGTA01000816.1 GCA_016874875.1 Deltaproteobacteria bacterium
GATGCCATCGGGGTGGAGCGGCTCGGCGGGGCCGAGGAGCTGGCGCGGCTCGCGAGGAGCCAAGAGGAGCTCCGCGGGCGCGAGGGGGCGCTGGCGGGGCGCGAGGGGGCGCTGGCGGGGCGCGAGGGGGCGCTCGAGGAGCGCGAGCTGGAGCACCTAGCGCGCGAGGAGGAGCTAGAGGAGGCGCGGGGGGCGCTGGAGGGGGCGCGCGAGGAGCTGCGCAGGCGCGAGGAGGCGCTCGCCGCCCGAGAGGGGGCGCTGCGCGCCGAGGGCGAGCGGCTGTTGGCGGAGGAGGCGCGGCGGCGAGAGGCGGAGGCGCGGCTCGAGGAGGAGCGCGCGGCGGCGGCGGCGGCGAGGGCGGAGGCGGCGCGCGAGCGCGCGGCGGCGCTAGAGGAGCGCGCGGCGGCGGCGCGCGCGCTTGAGGAGGCGGGGGCGGCGCGAGAGGAGGCGGCGCGGGACCGCGCGGAGGCGGCGCGCCTGCGCGAGCGCGAGGAGCGCCGCCCGGAGGAGCGCGACGAGGAGGCGGCGGCGCGGCGCGCCCTTGAGGCGGAGCGCGCGGAGGTGGTGAGGCTGCGGGCGGCGCTGGCGAGCCGCCCATCGGCGGCGGCGGCGGAGGGGGGGCCGCTCACGGAGGAGGACGCGGCGCTGTTGCGCGCCCGCCTGAGCGACACCTCAGAGCCCGCGCCGCTGCGGCGCGGGTGGGTGCTCAAGGCGCGGGCGCTCAAGGAGGAGGAGGCGTCACGCCTAGAGGCGCTGGGGGTGGCGACGCGGCGCGCGGCGGGGGAGCCGGATGAGCTCACGCACATCCACGACATCAACACGCAGTCGCTGCGCGAGGAGGTGTGGGCGCGCTGCCTGTCGCGCGCCCGCGCCGGCGTGTGGCTCACGGCGCCCCACGCGCCCGAGGAGTGGGACGGCTTCCCCGGGGCGCGCTTTGGGCTGCCCGACCGAGAGGCGCTGCTCGCGGCGCTCGTCCGCTGGGGGTGGCTGGCGCGGAGCGGCGGGGCAAGGGAGCAGCTCACGCTCAACGAGGAGCTGAAGTGGTCACCGCGCCAGGGGCGCGCGCGGGTCACGGTGCGCCTCGACCGCGCGGCGGAGCTGCTGGCGCGGGGGGAGGAGGGGCAGCGCCTCGCGCGCCTCACCCACCTCGGCGCCGCCCTGCGCGCCGCCGCCGCCGCGGTGCGCGAGGGGGCGTCGGAGCTAGAGCGGGCCGCGGAGGAGGGGGCGGCGCGGGCGAGCGGGGCGCGGGAGGCGCTCTGCGCGGCGCGCGACGCGGCGCGGCGGCAGGAGGAGGAGGCGGCGCGGGCGGCGCACGCGGCGGCGCACGCGGCGTGGGAGGCGGCGCGGGCGGCGCACGAGGCGCGGGAGCGCGAGCGGCTGTCGGCGGCGCGGGCGGCGCACGAGGCGCAGGGGCGCGAACAGCTGCGCGCCTGGGAGGAGGCGCAGGCGGCGCGGCGCGCGGCGCACGAGGAGGCGGCGGCGCGGTGGGGGCGCGAGGTGGAGTCGCTGCGCGCGGCGCACGCGGCGGAGGAGGCGGCGCGGGGCGCGGAGGCGGAGCGCCAGCACGAGGTGTCGCTGCGCGAGTGGGAGGGGGCGTGCGCGGCGGCGCGGGCGGCGCACGAGGCGGCGGAGCGGGCGTGGGAGGGGGCGTGCGCGGCGGCGCGGGAGCGTCACGCGCTAGAGCAGGCGCGGTGGGAGGCGGCGCGGGCGGAGGCGTTCGTGACGCACCAGTCGGTGCTGCGCGCCTGGGAGGAGTGGCAGCGCTCAAAGGCGCGGGAGGGGCTCTGGGATCGCCTCACGCGCAAGGTGCCGGAGGCGTACCTGAGCGACACGCCCCCGAGCTTTGAGTTCCGCGACGCCCCCGCGCCGCGCCTGCCGTCGCGCCCATCGCTGACGCTGCCGCCGCGCCCCGCGCTCGCGAAGGCGCCGAGCGCGCCGAGCGCGCCGAGCCTGCCGCCCGCCCCCTCGGCGCCCGCGGCCGCCCGCCGCCCATCGCCGGAGCCCTTCAGCGCTCAGCCCGCCCCCTTCACCGCCCCGCCCCCGTCGCTGGCGTCGGTGGCGTGGGGGGACGTGGGGGACGGGGGGCTGCGCGCCTCCCTTGAGCGCCTCGCGGCGGGCGCGGGGCGCCTCTTGGCGCCGCTGGAGGGGGCGCTGGCGCAGGTGGAGGAGGGGGCGCGGCGCCTCGCGGGGGGCGAGGGGGGCGCGCTGAGCGCGGTGGGGCCGCTGGCGC
>VGTA01000817.1 GCA_016874875.1 Deltaproteobacteria bacterium
ATACTATGTCAAGCCTATGCACAACCCACATCAGAGCGCGCCGACATTCCCTAGAGATTCTCGCCACGTGCCTCAGGGCCCGCCCGCGCCGCGGTCCCGCGGGGCGGCGGGGAGCGGAGGGGCTTGAGGGGCGTGGGCGGCGCGTGTAGTGTGCGCGCCGCGCCCCGCAGCGCCCCGCTCAAGAGGAGCCCTGCCCCATGACACACCCCCTGCTCCCCCCCCTCCTCCGCGACCTTCGAGGGGGCGTGCTCACGCTCACCATGAACCGCCCCGCGCAGCTCAACGGCTGGACTCAAGAGATGATGGCCGCCCTCAAGGGCGCCCTCGCCGACGCCTCGCGTGACGACGCGGTGCGGGCGGTGGTGCTCACGGGGGTGGGGCGCTACTACTGCGCCGGCGTCAACCTGAGCGCCACGCTCAAGCTCGCCCCCCCCAAGGCGCTCCACGCGCAGATCATCGCCCACAACCAGGCGCTCTTCGACAGCTTCCTCGACCTGACCAAGCCCATCGTGGTGGCGCTCAACGGCCACGCCATCGGCGCCAGCGTCACCTCCGCCACGCTCTGCGACGCCCTCCTCGCCGCCGAGGGCGCCACGCTCTCCACGCCGTTCGCCGCGCTCGGCGTGCCGCCGGAGGGCTGCTCGAGCGTCCTCTTTGAGCGCCTCATGGGCGCCGAGGCGGCGGCGCGGGCGCTCGGGGCGGAGGGCTGGAAGCCCACCGCCGCCGAGGCGCTAGCGGCGGGGCTGGTGACGGGCGTGCGCCCCCCCGAGGAGCTCCTGCCCGCGGCGCAGGCGCTGGCCGCCGAGTGGGCGGCGGCGGGGCGCGCGCGCGTCTTCCGCGGCGGCCTCACGCGCGAGGCGCTCAAGGAGGTGAACGCCCGCGAGTCGCGCGTGCTCGCCGACGCCTTCCTCGCGCCGCCCTTCCTGCGCGCGCAGCTCCGCTTCTTGGCGCGAAAGCGCCGCTGGGCGCCCGCGCTGCTCTTTGGGGCGCTGTGGGCCACGCGGTGGGCGTGGGGGCGGTGGCTGCCGAGGGGGTGAGGGGCGCCGCGGGCGGCGTCTAGGGGCTCACGCCGTCGTCAGCCGCGCCCGCGCCCCCACCCCCTCGAGCGCGCGCTGCGCCTGCGCCAAGCCCACAAAGTCCTCCCCCCTGCGCACCACGCCGCCCCCCTGCGCGGCGACGAGCGCCTCCTGGAGCGGATACCCCCACGCCTCACAGAGCCACTTCACCACCGCGATCGGGCGCGGCCCCGCCTCAATGAGGGTGAGGGCGACGCGCCCGGCGCCCACGTGGGGGGCGGGGGCGCCCTGCGGCGCCTCCTGCGCACGCAGCAGGCGCTCCACCAGCGCCACCGCCTCCCGAGGCTCCACGCCGCGCCCCTCGCCGCCGCGGGCGCGCTGCTGGGCGTAGAAGCGCTCCACGAGCGTCTCGGCGCGCGCGTGGGCGCCGAGGACTCCGGGGGCGCCGAGGGCGCCGAGGGAGTCGGGGGCGCCGAGGGCGC
Source organism: Deltaproteobacteria bacterium (assembly GCA_016874875.1). Lineage (GTDB taxonomy): Bacteria > Myxococcota_A > Bradymonadia > UBA7976 > VGTA01 > VGTA01. The sequence continues at coordinate 1,499 of VGTA01000817.1, forward strand.
CGAGGGAGTCGAGGGAATCGAGGGATTCGAGGGCGCCGAGGGGGGCGGGGGGCGGCGGGAGGGCGGCGAGGGCGGCGAGGGCGGCGGCGGGGGGCTCGGGGGTGAGCGCGGGGGCGCCCACCTGCGCGGCGACGCTCCGGAGCATCCGCAGCAGCTCCTCGAGCGCCTCCGTCTGGTGGCGCTGGCCGGCGATCAGCACCTCCCCTTGCGCGCTGAGCCGCGTGAGCCGCTCGGCGATGTCGCCGAGGGAGTCGCGCAGGGCGCTCAGGGCGGGGTCCTGCTCCACGAGGGCGCGCAGCGCGGCGCGCGCCTCGTCCGCTGGTGTGCCCGCCAGGCGCGCCTCAAAGGCGCGCGCGAGGGCGCGCTGGCCGCCGAGGTCCACCTGCGTCAGCGCTTGCCCGAGCGCGCCGCTGGGCACGCCTAGGCGGTCTAGGCGCTCGGCGAGCCCCCGCTCGTGCGCGCTGCTCGATTTGTCCTGCAGGTAGTCGCAGGCGGCCTCGAGCCCCACCTCGAGGAGCTTGCTCACCCCCGCGGGCAGCAGCGCTCCCATGGCCACCTTGCCCACGAAGGACGCCTCGGTGCCGTAGCGCGCCACCCACCCGCTGAGGACACCTGTGATGTTGTGGAGCATGTGCTTCTCTCCGGGAGACGAGCGCCGATGGGCGCAGAGGAGTGAGGGAGGTAGGGAGGTAGAGAGGTAGAGAGGTAGAGAGGTAAGGAGGGGAGCGAGG
>VGTA01000818.1 GCA_016874875.1 Deltaproteobacteria bacterium
CCACCGCCGCCCTCCTCACCAGCGCCCTCCGCCGCGGCGCCTATGTCGTGGAGGAAGCGGCGGAGGTGGACTCGGCGGGGGCGGACTCGGCGGGGGCGGCCCACCCGCTCGCCCTCCGCGGCGGCGGCCTCGCCCCCCCCGCTCCCCTGCACGGCGCCTTCTGCGTGAGCGCCCGCCTCAACTACGTCCGCTCTGAGCGCCTCTAAGCGCTCTGCCGCCCACCGGCGCCCGCCCGCGCCCGCCCGCCGCCACATCTCCCCGCGGCGCCGACTTTTGCGTGCGCCCCTTGCACATTAGGGGGGAGTCCTTATAGTCATGCGCCACGCACGCCGAGGGCGCCCCCCCCTGATTTTTTAGAGGCCACCCCCCATGAAGCTCCTCACATCGCTCTTCCGCTCCGCCAACGACCGCGCGATCGGGCGCATCCAGCCCCTCGTGGCGCAGGTGAGCGCCTATGACGCCCCGCTGCGCGCGCTCTCGGATGACGAGCTGAGAGCGAGGACGGTGAGCTTCCGAGAGCGGCTCGCCCAGGGCGCCCCCCTCGACTCCATACAGCTCGAGGCGTTCGCCGTGGCGCGCGAGGCGTCGGCGCGCGTGCTCGGCATGCGCCCGTATGACGTGCAGGTGCTCGGCGGCTTTGTGCTGCACCAGGGCAACATCGCGGAGATGAAGACGGGCGAGGGCAAGACGCTCGTGGCCACCATGCCCACCTACCTCAACGCCCTCACCGGCAAGGGCGTCCACGTGGTGACGGTGAACGACTACCTCGCCCGCCGCGACGCCGAGTGGATGGGGCAGCTCTACCGCTGGCTCGGCCTCTCCACCGGCGTGATCGTCAACGGCCTCGATGACCAAGAGCGCCAGCGCGCCTACGGCTCCGACATCACCTACGGGCAGAACAACGAGTTCGGCTTCGACTACCTGCGCGACAACATGAAGTACAAGCTCTCGGACTACGTGCAGCGCGGGCACAGCTTCGCCATCATCGACGAGGTGGACTCCATCCTGATCGACGAGGCGCGCACGCCGCTCATCATCAGCGGCGCGGCGGAGGAGGCCGGCGAGCACTACCTGCTCGTGGACCAGATCATGCCCAAGCTCAAGCGCGACGTGCACTACAACGTAGACGAGAAGCACCACGCCGCCACCCTCACCGACGCCGGCGTCGATCGCGTGGAGGAGCTGCTCGGCGTGGAGAACATCTACGCCGCCTCCAACATCGTCCTGCTGCACCACGTGCACAACGCCCTCCGCGCCCACACCCTCTACAAGCGCGACGTCAACTACCTCGTGCACGAGGGGCAGGTGGTGATCATCGACGAGCACACGGGGCGCCTGATGGAGGGGCGCCGCTGGTCGGATGGGCTGCACCAGGCGGTGGAGGCCAAGGAGCGCGTGCGCGTCAAGCCCGAGAACCACACCCTCGCCACCGTGTCGTTTCAGAACTACTTCCGCCTCTACGGCAAGCTCTCGGGCATGACGGGCACCGCCAAGACTGAGGAGGAGGAGTTCCAAAAGATCTACCAGCTCGACGTGATCCAGATTCCCACCAACAAGCCCATCCAGCGCCACGACTACCCCGACCTGATCTACCGCACCGAGCAGGGCAAGTTCCTCGCCTGCGTGGACCAGATCAAGGAGTGCTACGAGCGCGGTCAGCCGGTGCTGGTGGGCACCACGAGCGTGGAGAAGAGCGAGATCATCCACCGCCTCCTCACCCGCGAGGGGATTCCCCACGAGGTGCTCAACGCCAAGCAGCACGCCCGCGAGGCGGCGATCGTGGCGCAGGCGGGGCGCCACAAGCGCGTGACCGTGGCCACCAACATGGCGGGGCGCGGCACCGACATCATCCTAGGCGGCAACGCGGAGTACTGGGGGCAGTCGCTCCTCGAGGAGCAGGGCGTGGCGGTGCGCTACACGCGGGATTGGGAGGTGGTGGAGGACTTCGTGAAGCAGATCTGCCTCGACAAGCTCACCGAGGCGCGCGCCCTCCGCGCTCGGCACTCTGTCCTCGCCGACGTCTCAGATGAGACCATCAAGCTCATCTCAAAGACGCGCGAGGAGTTTAAGCGCGAGCAGCGCCTGGTGATCGAGGCGGGCGGGCTCTTTGTGCTCGGCACCGAGCGCCACGAGAGCCGCCGCATCGACAACCAGCTGCGCGGGCGCGCGGGGCGCCAGGGCGACCCGGGCGAGAGCCGCTTCTTCTTGTCGCTCGACGATGACCTG
>VGTA01000819.1 GCA_016874875.1 Deltaproteobacteria bacterium
GGGTGAGTGCGCGGCGCTGGCGCGGCGCGGGGGGGGCGCCCGCCTCTCGCGCGAGCCGCTCGGCGCGCCCCCAGGCGAGCGCGAGCGCGTGGGCGAGCTTCTCGGTGACGCCCGCGCCCTCCCCGGAGGGGCCCCCCGGGCGCGCCTCTAGGGGCCTGAGCGTGAGCCCCAGCGCGGGCACCGCGAGCGCGGGCTCCCCGTGGCCCTCGGGGGGGCCGAGGTGCAGGCGGAGCCCGTCGGGGAGCGCGCAGGCGAGGGCGGGGTGCCCGTACACCACGCTGTGCTCCCCAAAGAGGATCAGCTTCCCCGCGGCGCTCACGGCGTCGGCGTCGGCGTCGGCGTCGGCGTCGGCGTCGGCGTCGGCGTCTGCGCCTGCGCCTGCGCCTGCGGGGAGCGTGAAGCGCAGGGGGGGCGCGAGCGCGGGCGCGAGGGGGGGCGGCGTCACGGCGCCTCGCCGGCGCGGAGGCGGGCGAGGGCGGCGGCGGCGGCGTCGTGCTTCACGCTCCCGGCGCTCACCAGCGCCGCCGCCACCGCCGCCACCTCCTCCTCGCGCGCCCCCGCCGCCAGCGCCACCGAGCGCGCGTGCAGCGACATGTGCCCGCGCTGAATCCCCTCCGTGGCGAGCGCCTTGAGCGCCGCGAGGTTCTGCGACAGCCCCACCGCCGCCATCACCCCCGCCAGCTCCCGCGCGCTCTCCACCCCGAGCAGCTTGCGGAGGGCGCGGATCGTGGGGTGGACCCCCGTGGAGCCCCCCACCGTCGCCACCGCCAGCGGCAGCTCGATCTCCCCCCACAGGCACGGCGCGCCCGCCTCGTCGGGGGCGCGCCAGAAGCGCGTCAGCGAGCGGTAGCGCCCGCCGCGCGCCGCGTAGGCGTGCGCCCCCGCCTCCACCCCGCGCCAGTCGTTGCCCGTGGCGATCGCCACCGCGTCCACCCCGTTCATGATCCCCTTGTTGTGCGTGGCGGCGCGGTAGGGGTCCACCTCGGCGAAGCGGTACGCCTGCACCACGCCCTCCGCCACCTCCGCCCCGCCCATGCCCGCGCGGGGGGCGGCGAGCGCCTCCTCGGGCACGCGGAGCGAGGCGCGCGCGAGGCGGCGGTCGGCGAGGTTGCTGAGGATCCGCAGGTACACCCGCCCCCCCGTCAGCCCCTCCACGCGCCCCGCCACCCCCTCCGCCATCGCGTTCACCGCGTTGGCGCCCATGGCGTCCACGCAGTCCACCAGCAGGTGCAGCGCGAGCATGGGGAACGGCTCCTCAAAGACCCTCACCTCCACCCCGCGCGCCCCGCCCCCGCGCGCCACGAGGTTGGGGTGCACCGCGTCGGCGAGGGCGAGGAGCTCCGGCTCGGCGGCGCGGAGGGCGGCGGCGGCGGCGGCGGGGTCGGGGGCGCCCACCACCTGCACCTGCGCGATCATGAGCCCCTCGTCCGCCTCGGCGCGGAACCCCCCGTGCGGCCTCGCGAGGCGCGCGACGTGGCTCACCGCCGCCACCACCGAGGGCTCCTCCACCACCATGGGGATCAGGTAGTCGCGCCCGTTGATCAGGAAGTTCAGCCCCACCCCCACCGGCAGCCCGAACACCCCCACGCAGTTCTCCACCATCTTGTCGGCGCGCCCCCACTCGAGCCCGCCGGTGCGGAGCGCCTCGAGGTCCTCGTCGGTGAGGTCCACGCGCGCGCGCAGCGCCGCGAGGCGCTCGTCGCGCCCGAGGGCGTAGAAGCCGGCGAGGCGTGAGCCCGCGGCGGGCGCGTTTGGCTTCAGGCTCATCGCGCCCTCCCCCCCTGCGCCACCCACGCGCTCAGGCGCGGCCCGAGGACCGCGGGGGCGGCGCGGAGGGCGGCGAGGTCGCGCGACCCCGTGAGCGCCACCACCACGCGCAGCCCGTAGAGGAGGTCCTCCAAGAAGCGCCCCGCCCCCTCCTCCCCCTCGTCGAGCAGCGCGCGCAGCAGCGGGCGGGCGAGCCCCACGAGGTCCGCGCCGAGCGCGAGCGCCTTGGCGGCGGTGAGCGGGTCGCCCACCCCCCCCGACGCCACCAGCGTGAGGTCGCGGGCGCCGAGCGCCTCGCGGCGCGCGTGCGCCAGCGCCACCGCCGCCGCCGTGGGCACGCCCCACCCGGCCAGCAGGTGCCCGAGGGACGCCTGCGCCCCGCGCGCGCGCAGCGCCTCGAGCTTCACCCAGCTCGTCCCCCCCCCCCCCCCCCACGCCAC
>VGTA01000820.1 GCA_016874875.1 Deltaproteobacteria bacterium
TCCATCTCCAAGAGGCGCGCGCGCCAGTACTGAAAGCGCCCGGAGTCGTAATAGCTAAAATCCGACGGGAGCAGCCCCCCCGACAGCGCCACCACCTCGCGCGCGAGGTCGAGGCGCTGCGCGCGCAGAGTCGCCACCAAGGCGAACGAGAGCGCCTCGGGACTCATGTCGCCGCTGGGGTGGAGCGCCGGGACCGCCCGCGCCACCGCCATCACCTTGTCGAGCCAGCCGCCGGGCCCGCCGTCGGCGCGGCCGGGGGGCGCCGGGGCGCCGGGGGGCGCCTCAAGCCCCGCCGCCGTGTAGAGGCGGATGAGCGACACCGCCGCGTCGTCGCTCAGGCGGTGACGGTAGCCCTCAAAGAGGCGCCGCGAGAGCGCCTCGTGCTCCCCGGCGAGCCCCATTCGCTCCGCCACCCGACCCGCCACGAACAGCGCCAGCGGCGTCTCCTCGTGCCGGAGCTTCTCGCAGAGCGAGAGCGCCTCGCGGAGCGCCTCGAGGGCCGCTGCGCGCTGCTTGAGGCGGTCGTGGGCGCGCCCCTTCAGAATCATCAGATGACAGCGCAGGTCATCGGGCACCTCCGCGCGCAGGAGCGGCTCGATGTCCTCCACCGCCTCCTGCGCGCGCCCGAGCTCAAAGAGCGCGGCGGCCCGAATCGCGCGCTCGGCGGCGCTGCGCTCCGCCCACGCGGCGCGGAGCTGCGACGAATCCCCGAGCAGCTCCCGCAGCTCCCGCTGCGCCCGCGCCGCGCTCCCCGAGCCCGGGTGGTGCACGTCCACCGCCTTGAGCGCGCGCAGGGCGTCCTCCGCCCGCCCCTGGTCGCGCGCCGTGAGGGCGAGGCCGAGGCGCGCCACCGCGCGGTCGCCGTCATCGTCGCTCTGGAGGAGCTCCAGACTCACCCGCTCCGACTCCCCCCAGCGCTTGAGCTCGCGCAGGGCGCGCGCGCGATAGCGGAGCGCCTCATAATAGAGACGACGGTCGCCGCGTGACACGCGCGAGGCGGCGTCCTCCGCCCCCGCGTAGTCGAGCAGCTCCACCGCCGCCTCCGCGCGCAGGGTGAGCGCCGCGTCGCGGAGCGCGGGCGTGAGGGGCAGGTCGCTGAGCGTCGCGCGCACCTTGTGCCAGTCCCCCGCCTGCGAGTAGAGCCAGGCGCGCAGGTACTGCACCGAGGGGTCCTCATACGGCGCCGTCACCAGCGCCGCCGCCGCCGCCCACTCCTCCGCGCGGATGTGAGCGCGCACCCGCGCCTCGCTAGGGCCGAGCGGGATGGGCGCGAGGTCCTCCTCGGTGAGCTCCACCCAGGGGGCGGGGGGCTCCTGCGCGGCGGCGAAGCGCGCCGCGGCGAGCGACGCGCAGAGGGTGGCGCGCAGTGACGCGCGCAGTGACGCGCGCAGTGACGCGCGCAGCGTGACCGACGGCGAGCGCGGGGCGCTCGCCTCCCGCGCGCGGCGACCCGAGCCCCCCATCACCGCTCCTCAGCGTAGAACTCAGAGCGCGTGGCCTCCCACACCCCGCCGTCCTCGCGGCTCTCCTCATACCCCCAGCGCCCCTTGAGCAGGTTGCCGCGGTCGGAGATGCGGAGCCACGCCTTGCCCTTCTTGGGGAGCTGCGCGGCCTCAAAGTTGCCCGGCTGCACCCAGTCCACCCACAGGATGTCGCCCTCCACAGCGCCGCGGAGCGTCCCCCCGTCGCCGTCGTTGCGGACGCCCTCATAGGTACCCTGCACGGCGTTGCCCGTCTGGCGGAGGCGCAGGAAGCCAAAGTGCACGCAGTCGAAACCGCCGCTGAGGTTGAGGCCCGGAATCGGCGGACCCGGCTTGAGGGTGGGCGGCGGCTGCTCCTTGGCGCAGCCGGCGAGGGCGAGGGGCGCGGCGAGCGCCGAGAGGGAGACGAGGGCGCGCGCGGAGAGAGCGCGCGCGAGGCGAAGCGCGCGCGCGGCGCGCTTGGGCGCGGAGGGGGGGGCGTGGTGTGTCATACGCTCGCTCTGCAGTGGGCTCTGTGGGCTCTGTGGGCGCTCGTAGGCGCTCGTGGGCGCTCGTGGGCGCTCGTGGGCGCTCGTGGGCGCTGTGGATTCTGCCGCGACCTCTCAGCGCGCGGCGAGCGCCCGACGCCGCCTCGCGCGGCGAGGGCAGAGGGGCGCGGCGCACACCCTACACGCCCGCGCGCCGCGCCGCAACGCCCACGCGCGCCCTCACGCGCCCTCACGCG
>VGTA01000821.1 GCA_016874875.1 Deltaproteobacteria bacterium
GGGGGAGGTGCGCTTGATTGATAATGTGGTGCTGGAGGGCTGAGGGGGGGCGAGGTCGGCTGCAGGGGCCCGAAAACAGCGAGGCCGCCTCGCCGTGTGATGGGTGAGGCGGCCTCGCTGAGTCTCCGACTGATCCTGGGACAACGAGTCTTCCTGCGCGGGGTAGTAGCTGGGAAGCGCGTACAAGACCTCCGACGTCGGGGGGACTTGGTGTGGCCAAGTGGCCACAGCCCCCCGACGTCGGAGGCCTTGTACGCGCTTCCCAGCTACTACCCCGCGCTGCCAACCGACTCGTTGTGAAGCGATGTGCAAGTAAAGAACACGGGCGGCGCAGCGCCGCCCCTCGACCGAGGTCGAAGCGAGACTATGTGCAGTGTAGGCGCGGCGCGCCTAGGCTGTCAAGGGGCCGCGTGAGAAAGTTTAAGCTGCGCGAGCTGCGCGAGCTGCGCGAGCTGCGCCACCCCAGCGCACAGGCGCCCTCACCGCTCCCCAAAGAACACGCTCATCTCCCCGCCGAGGTCCTGCTCGAGATAGGCGCGGAAGCGCTCCTTCACGCGCTCCTCGATCTGACGGATGCGCTCGCGGGTCACCTTAAAGCCCTGCGCGATGGACTCGAGCGACTCGGGCTCCTCGCTGGTGAGGCGGTCGCGCCAGATGCGCACCTCGCGCGGCTCGGTCAGCGTGGCCCCAAAGGACACCACGCGCTGGTGGAACACGTCGCGCAGGTCCTGCTCAATGACCTGCTGCTCGAGGGTGGGGCCGTCCTCCCCGAGCGTCTCAAGGAGGGGCGGGGCGTCCTCCTCGCCGGCGCCGCGGGGGGCGTCGAGCTCGATGGCGGGGCGCTTGAGCAGGTCGATGAGGCGGACCTCGTCCTCGGAGACGTTGAGGTTCTCGGCGATCATCTTGTAGGTGGCGCGCCCATACATCCGAATCAGGCGCTCACGCTCGCGCTCGAGCTGGAAGAAGAGCTTGCGCCCGGCGCGCGTGGTGGCGAAGGAGAACATGCTGAAGTTCTTGAGGATGTACTGCAGAATCAGCGCGTGGATCCAGAAGCGCGCGAAGGTGCTAAAGCGCACGCCGCGGTAGGGGTCAAAGCGCTTTACCGCCTCGGAGAGCCCGATGCTCCCCTCCTGGATCAGGTCCATCACGTCGGTCCAGGCGCGCTTGTACTCCATGGCGATCTTGACCACGAGGCGCAGGTTGCTCAGCACCAGCTTCTGCGCCGCCTTGGTGTCGCGCTGCTCGTAGTAGATCTTGCTGAAGTGCTCCTCTTGGGCGGGGGTGAGGAGCGGGTAGCGGCGCACCTCGTTGAGGTAGCGCTGGAGGGGGTCCACGATGGCGAGTCCCGTCTCCTCTCGCCCCTCCGCGCGCGCCGCCTTGCGCGAGCGGCGCGCGGGGGCCGCCCCGCGCCCGTCGTCGTCGCGGCTCATCAGCGGGAGCGGCTCGTCATCGGTGTGGAGGTGGACGTAGAAGTCCCCGCTCGCGTCCCCGCTCGTGTCCCCGTCCGCGTCCTCACCCGCGCCCCTGCGCTGCGCGCCGCCGCTGAGGTCGTCGAGCTCGTTGAGGTCGCTGAGCTCGTTGAGGTCGCTGAGCTCGCTGAGCTCGCTGAGCTCGTTGAGCTCGTTGAGCTCGTTGAGCTCGCTGATCTCTCCTGTCTCTGCGTCTAAGACGAGCTCCACGCTGGGGGTGGGGGTGCTCTGCTTCTTGTGGAGTCTCTGGTGGGGCTGCGGAGCATTCATGTGGGGGCTCGCTCTCTGTGTGTGTAGCTGCTGGGGGCGCTTAGGGACGAACGACGCCAGCGGTGGGCCCTTGGTCGCGCTCAGCCCCGCCGAGGTCGCCGAGGTCGCCGAGGTCGCCGAGGTCGCCGGGGTCGCCGAGGTCGCCGAGGTCGCGGGCCGGGGAGGTGGCGCGCGCCCAGGCGGCGGCCGTCGCCTCGAGGAGCTCTGGGGTGAGCGTTTGTTCGCGACTGCACACCTGCAGCGCCTGGTAGCGGTGGGGATTCGGCGTGTCTGCGGGGCAGGGGCGCCCCTCCGCGGGCGCGCCCTCAAAGACGCAGAGGGCGTAGGAGCGCACCACGAGCGCGTCGCCGCCCTCGCAGTCGAGCGCCGCGGAGCCCTCAAAGGTGGCGCGCTGGCACCCAACGCCGCCGGCGACTCCCGCGAGGGTGAGGGCGAGGGTGAGGGTGAGGGTGAGGGTGAGGGCGTG
>VGTA01000822.1 GCA_016874875.1 Deltaproteobacteria bacterium
ACCAGGACGCCAAAACCGAGCGTCTCATGAGCGCCCGATCCAAGTCCACCCTCGCCGCACAGCCCCCCCGCGCCCCGCTCTCCGCCCGCTCGACATCACTCCACGTCGAGCGCCCGCAGCCTAGAATCCAGGTTGACGGCCTTGATCGCGAAGCTCTTTTGAAAGGGGCGCCCCTTAAAGTGGCTCCACTGCACCTCACAGACGCCCTTAAACATCACCTGGTTGGGCCCGTCGAGCGACACGCCGCCCGTGCGCTCGTCGTTGCGCAGCACCAGCGGCGCGCCCTGCGCCGTCACGAATTCAAAGAGCAGCTCGTAGACGCCGAGGGTGGCGGAGGAGCTCACCTCGCGCAGACTCTTGAGCTTGAGTCGGTCGAGGCTGAGCAGGTCGCGTGAGCGCCGGTCGGTGAAGAAGCGCATCTCGAGGCGCTGGAGGGTGGATGGCTCGATGGTGTTTTTGGCGGTCTCGGCGCACACCCGCGCGAGCGTGACCTCGTTGGCGCGCTCGCTCTTGCTGCAGCCGAGGGGCGCGGCGAGGGCGAGGGCGAGGGCGAGGGCGAGAGCGAGGGCCAGGGCTCGGGCGAGGGGCTGGGTGGAGTCGGGGGCGGGCGGGGGGGGGGTCATCGCGCTCTCCTTGGTGACGCGGGCTCTTCACAAAGCCGTTCCCTTCGGTTATAGCCTCAGCTGGGGATTAGACGCACCTGTCTCATCCTGAGCTCTTCCATAATATGCTCTTGCTTTGACGCTCGCGAGAGGTGTCGAGACGATGACCGCGCTCCACAGAATCACCATTGAGCTCCTCCACCTCCTCCGCGCGGTCGCCGAGGACGTGTCGGAGGAGCGCCTGTCGTACCGCAACGAGCTGCGCCGCCTGACGCTGTCGAGCGTCAGCCTGCCCTTCTCCGAGTACGAGCACTTCCTAGAGCGCTATGGCTACTGGACGCTTGAGCACAGGACCGACTCGTTTACGCTGAGTCAGGCGGGGGAGCTCGCGGCGCGGGGCGACGAGCAGCGGCTCAAGTCGCTCGACGAGGACGCGCGCTACCACTTCCACAAGGAGCTCGAGCAGCTCGCCCCCGCCGCCGCGCCCGCCCTGAGCGGCCAGCGCTTTGACCAGCACTACATCCGCTTTGATGGCGTGGGGCGCGGCGGGGTGGGCTCCGTGTGGCGCGGGGAGCAGCTCAAGACGGGGCGCGCGGTGGCGATCAAGACGCTCGAGGGCCTCGATGAGCTGATGACGATGGGGCGCAAGAGCACGCTCAAGAAGAAGATCGAGCGCGTGCTGCGCGCGGTGGCGCGCCTCGATCACCCCTTCGTGACCCCCGTCCTCGACCTGAGCGTCCACCACACGCCCCCTTACTACGTGATGCCCCTCTGCGGCGGCGGCAGCCTGCGCGACCTGCTCGCCGCCGGGCCGATCTACCCAGAGTTCGGGCTCAACATCTTCGCGCAGGTGTGCCTCGCCCTCGAGCACACCCACGCGCAGGGCGTGCTGCACCTCGACCTCAAGCCAGAGAACATCCTCCTCGACGCGCGCGGCAACGCGCAGGTGTTTGATTTTGGCCTCAGCCGCGTGGTGGGCAAGCAGGTGGCGCTCTCGGGGCGGCAGTCGTATGTGGGATTCGGCTCGGTGGCGTACATGGCGCCTGAGCTGCTGCGCGACCCGCTCGTGGAGACCCCGGCGGTGGACATCTACTCGCTCGGGTTGATTCTCTACGAGATTCTGGTGGGCGAGCTCCCCGGCCGCCGCTCGCCGATGCCGAGCGCCGTGATCAAGGCCCTGCCGGCGCCCATCGACGAGCTCTTTGACGCGATGGTGCAGGATTCTCCTCAGCGCCGCCCTCGGTCGATGGGGGAGGTCTTGGCGCTCTTGAATCAGGTGCCGCCGTTCGACAGACTCTCTCAGCAGTCGATGTCGATTCTCTTCAGCGCGCCCCCCGTGACGCTGCCGGGGCTCAAGGCGGTGGCGCTGCCGGAGCCGGAGGTGCGCCCTGAGGTGGAGGTGCCGCCCGCGACGGAGGCGGGGGCGGAGCACGGGGCGGAGCGCGGGGCGGAGCGCGCGCAGCCTCTCCCGCGCCTCGCCGCGCGCCCCGCGGAGGTCGCCGTCGATATCGCTGAGCGCGCCACCGTGGTCGCGCTAGCGCCGACGCCGCCCGCCGCCGCTGCGCCTGCGCTCCCTGTCGCCCCGACGCCCCCCCCGACGC
>VGTA01000823.1 GCA_016874875.1 Deltaproteobacteria bacterium
CGGGCGGGCTCGGGGCGGCGGGGCGGCTCGGGGGCGGGCTCGCGGGTGGGCGCAGGGCGGGGGAGGCGGAGCTCGGGGTCGAGCTGCACCTCGAGGGCGCGCGCGGACGCCTCGAGGCCCTGCCGCGCCAGCTCCGCCTGCGAGCGCGCAGCGATCTCGGCGCTCAGCGCCTGCGTGAGCTGCGCCTGGAGCGCCTGCTGCGCGAGCAGAATCTGCTCGAGGGCGCCGCGCTGCTGCTCGTGGGCCTTGAGCTCGGCGCGGAGCTGGCGCTCGCGGTCGCCGGCGGCGCCGGCGGCGGAGGGGGCGGCGCCGCCGGCGCGGCGGGCGGCGTCGAGGGCGCCCTGCAGGCGCGCCAGCTCCGCCTCGTAGCGCTCAAACTGCCCCGCCTGCTCCTCGAGGCGGCGCTCGGCGGCGGCGCGGAGGGCGCGCTCGGCCTCGAGGGTGGCGAGGAGGGTGGCGTCGGTGACGCCCCCGCGCCGGCGCTCGGCGGCGAGGGCGAGGCGCGCCTCGTCGCGCTCCTCGGTGACCTGCCGCTCGCGCGCCTCGCTCTCGCGCAGACTCACGCGCAGCGTGAGCAGCTCCTGGTGCTCCTCGCGGGTGGCGCTGACGAGGGGCTGGCGGGCGAGCAGCTGCTCCGCCCAGGCGGCGGCGAGGGTGGCGCGGGCGGGGGGGGCGGGGGGCAGGGCGCCGTCGAGGCCGCGCGCGAGCCAGCCCGCCCACGCGGACGTCACGCGCTCAAAGGCGCCCTGCGCGTCCTTGAGCGCCGCCTCCGCCTGCTCCGCGCGCTCGCGGCGCTCGGCGTTGAGCTTGGCGTCGCGGCGCGAGGCCTTGAGGTCGTCCTGGAGGGCGTTCGCCTCGGCGCGGAGGGCGGCGATCGCCCCCTGCGCCTCGTCGCGCTCGGCGCGGGCGGCGCCGAGGTCGCGCGCCGCCGCCGCGCCCGCGTCGGCGAGGGCGGCGGCGCGCGCCTGCTCGGCGGCGAGGGAGGTGGCGAGGGCCTCGCGCGCAGCGCCCAGCTCCATCGCCCGCTCGGCGGCGACGGCGGACCGCGTCTCCGCCGCCTTCATCTGCCGCTTGAGCGACACCCCCTCCGCCGCCGCCGCCTCGAGGGCGGCCCGCGCCTCGTCGCGCGCGCCCTCCGCCGCCTTGAGCGCCTCCGCCGCCTCGGCCTTGGCGCGCTGCGCGATCTTCTTGGCGCGCTCGGCCTTGTCGAGCTCCGCCCGCAGGCGCTCGAGCGCCTCCTGGAGGGCGGCGGGGTCCTCGCCCGGGGCGGGGGCGTCGGCGTCGGTGGTGGCGGTGAGCGCGGGGAGCGCGGGGAGGTCACTGACGGCGGTGAGGTAGAAGAGGGGCTCGCCCTCCACGCCCGCCGCGCCCGCCGCGCCCGCCGCGCCGCTCGACAGGTCGCCGAGCGCCTCGCCCGCGCCCTCGCCCTCGCCGATCGAGAGGAGCGCCTTGGCCGTCAGGCGCACCCGGGGGCGCACCGCCACGCGGGCGGCGAAGCCCTCGCCGAGCGCGCGGTCCACGCCGCACAGGTAGGCGCCCTTCTTCTTGAGGAGGCGCGCCACGTCCTCGGCGGGAATCACGCCCTCGGGGTCCACCAGCAGGTCCTTGGAGCTGGCGCGCTCCTTGTAGTCGGCGCGGGCCTTGACGCCCTCGGGGGCGGCGTCGGCGATGGCGACCACCTCCTTGGCGCTCGCCGCCAGCGCCGCGAGCTGCGCGGCGTCGCTTGAGGCGACGAGGACCTTGAGGTCGTGACTCATGGCGCGCGCGGCGGCCCAGAAGAAGGTGTGTGCGATGTGGTGCATGGGGCGCTCTTTGGCTCTGTGGCTCTGTGGCTTTTGAGCTCGTGGCTCGTGGCGGGGCGGGCTCGCGGCAGTTCTAGCGGTGTATCGAGGCGCATCTATAGCGAGTTTTTGATCATCGCGCTATCAGCTTTCCCACTTTCCGCTCCCCGCGCCCTGCTGTAGTGTGGTGAGCGCTGAGGCGCCCGCCCGCCGCGCACGAGGTCACGATATGTCTGCTCACGCCCTGCCCCCCCGCGCCCTGCGCCGCGCGCCGGCGCTCACAGCACTCACAGCGCTCACAGCACTCACAGCGCTCACAGCGCTCACGGCGCTCACGGCGCTCACGGCGCTCACAGGAATCGCCGCGCGAGAGGCGCGCGCGCAGCCCGACCCGCCCGAGGGGCCCGCCGAGGCCCTCTGC
>VGTA01000824.1 GCA_016874875.1 Deltaproteobacteria bacterium
TATTGCGCCTGCGGCTGCGACTGCGCCTGCGGCTGCGATTGCGCCTGCGGCTGCGATTGCGCCTGCGGCTGCGATTGCGCCTGCGGCTGCGCCTGCGCCACTCTCGACTCTCGCGCCGCTCGTAGCGCCGTCGGCGCTCGATTCTCTGTGGACGCCCGGGGATGCGCCCGCGTTGCCCGCGGCGCTCGCGCCCGCGCCCGCGCCCGCTTCTGCTGCGGCGTCTGCTGCGGCGTCTGCTGCTCTGCCCCTGATGGACGTCATGGAGGACGATGAGAGAGAGGAGGACGGGGAGGAGGACGGGGAGGAGGACGGGGGCGAGACGGTGCCGGCGCTTGACCCGCTGATGGCGCTGGCGCGCTTGGCGGCGCGGGAGGGGGCGGGCGAGGGGCCCTCCGAAAAGGCTGCCACCTCGGCGCTCTCCGAAAAGGCTGCCACCTCGGCGACCTCAGAAAAGGCTGCCACCTCGGCGCCCTCCGAAAAGGCTGCCACCTCGGCGCCCTCCGAAAAGGCCTCCGAAAAGGCTGCCACCGCGCTGACCGCGCTGACCTCGCTGAGCACGGCAAACGCCGACGGCGCCGAGGAATCCGAAATGGCTGCCACCTCTAAGCCCCCCGCCCGCCCCCTCACCGCCCAAGAGCTCCAGGCCCAAAAACAAGCCCTGCTCCGCGAGCTCGAAGAGCGAGAGATGGACGCCACGCGCGCCCACTGGACCGTCCACCTAGGCGAGCTGAGGAGCCACCTCCTCGGCGCCCTCAAGGCCTTCGGGCTCTGCCTCACCGTCTCCATCATCTTCCACGAAGAGCTCTACGAGCTCATCAGCGCCCCGCTCTACGACGTCCTAGAGAGCATGAAGCTGAGCTCCGAGATCAAGTTCCGCAGCGTCAACGGCCCCCTCTACTTCTACATGCGCGCCGTTTTGATCACCACCGCCATCCTCTCGTTCCCGGCGCTGCTCTACCAGCTCTGGCGTTTCGTGGCCCCCGGCCTCTACCCCCAAGAGCGGCGGGTGGTGATCCCCATCATCGGGCTCACCAGCGCCTTCTTCTTCCTCGGCGTCGCCTTCGCCTACCTCCTCATCATGCCGTTCGCCTTCGAGTGGTCCCTCGGCCTCGCCCAGCTCGACGGCCCTCGCAAGCTCGTGCCCGACATCACCCTCGAGGACTACTTCAGCACCTTCACCGAGATCACCTTCTCGGTGGGCATCGGCTTCCTCAGCCCTGTCCTCATCGGCTCCCTCAGCTACATCGGCCTCGTCACCTACGAGCACCTCCTCAAGGGCTGGCGCTGGGCGACGGTCATCATCTTCGTGATCGCCGCCGTCCTCACCCCCCCCGACTACGTCACGCAGATTCTGCTCGCCATCCCCATGCTGATCCTCTACTGGCTCAACGTGGGCTTCGCCTACTGGGTCAAGCGGCGCGGCGAGCGTTGACGCGGATTCTGAGACACGCTACAACCTGCACCTCCCCTCGCGCATCTATGCGCGCTGGGCGCCCGGGGCTCGCGCAGCGGTCGCGCGGCGCCCGCGCAGCGCCCCCCCCCCACAGGAGACCCCCCCATGGCTACCTTCATCACTGACGAGTGCATCAACTGCGGCGCCTGCGAGCCCGAGTGCCCCAACGGCGCCATCTCCGAGGGCGCCGACACCTACGTCATCAACCCTGACCTCTGCACCGAGTGCGTCGGCTTCCACGGCGACGAGGCCTGCCAGACCGTCTGCCCCGTGGAGTGCTGCGTCCCCGACGCCGACCTCCGCGAAGAGGAGGTGGACCTCCTCGCCCGCGCCATCCGCCTCCACCCCGAGCAGCGCTTCCCTGGCGTCAGCGACCTCGACGACACCAACTCGCGCTTCCGCAACCCCAAGTGGGTCAACCAGGGTCGCGGCTGAGCCCCCCCGCGCGCGCTACACCTCGCGGCGCGCGATGTGCTCCACGAAACGCACCAGCGTCCCCGTCGCCGGCCCGAGCGGCGCGATGGCCTCCGCCGCCCGCCGCGCCCACGCGTCACGCTCCGCCTCCACCTCCGCCAGACTCATGTGGTGCAGGAAGCTGTTGCCGTCGCGCGCAGCGTCCTGCGCCGCGTCGAGCAGGTCGTCGGTGACCTGAAACAGCACGCCGAGCGCCGCCCCGTAGCGCTCGAGCCGGGCGAGCGACTCCAGCTCCACCCCCGCGCTCACCCCCCCCCCCACCACCGACGCCGCG
>VGTA01000825.1 GCA_016874875.1 Deltaproteobacteria bacterium
GAGGGCGACGAGCTCGCCCACCTTAAAGGGCTTACCCTGCACCTTGGGCGCCGACTCCACGCGCGCGGCCACCGCGGCGGGGAGGCGGGCGCGCAGCAGGAGGGCGAGCTGCCCGAGGTTGAGCTCGGGCACCACCACGCGCCCAAAGCCCTCGAGGCGGGCGGCGAGGTCAGCGGGGAGGGGGTTGAGGTGGCGCAGGTGCACGTGCCCCACGCGCCGCCCCGCCGCCGTGAGGGCGTGGGTGGCGGCGCGCACGGCGCCGAAGGTGCCGCCCCAGCTCACGAACACCAGCTCCCCCGCCGCCGCGCCCGCCACCTCCGTGGGCGGCACGTGGCGCGCCACCCGCGCCACCTTCTCGGCGCGGAGCTTGACCATGAGCTCGTGGTTGGCGGCGTCATACGACACGGCGCCCGTCTCGTGCTGCTTCTCGAGGCCGCCGAGGCGGTGCTCGAGGCCCGGCGTCCCCGGCACCGCCCACGGGCGCCCGAGGTCCTCGTCGCGCGCGTAGGGCCTAAAGGGCGCGCCCTCCTGCGGCAGCGCGAAGGGGCGCGCGATGCGCGGCAGGTCCGACATCTGCGGCACCAGCCACGGCTCAGAGCCGTTGGCGATGTAGCCGTCGGAGAGGAGCAGGACGGGGGTCATGTGGCGCAGGGCGATGCGCGCCGCCTCGATGGCGGCCCAGAAGCAGTCGCTGGGGCTCTGCGCCGCCACCACGGGGATGGGGGACTCGCCGTTGCGCCCAAAGAGGCCCTGCAGGAGGTCCGACTGCTCCGTCTTGGTGGGCAGGCCCGTGCTCGGCCCGCCGCGCTGGATGTTGCAGATGACCAAGGGCAGCTCCATCATGAGCGCTAGCCCGATCGCCTCCGCCTTGAGCGCCATGCCCGGGCCGCTGGTGGTGGTCACCGCCAGCCCGCCGGCGAACGCCGCGCCGATGGCGGCGCAGATGGCGGCGATCTCGTCCTCCGCTTGGAAGGTCTTGACCCCGTAGGCCTTCTGCTGCGACAGGAAGTGGAGCACGTCGGAGGCGGGGGTGATGGGGTAAGAGCCCAAGAACAGCTCTAGGCCGCTGAGCTCCGCCGCCGCCATCAGCCCGAGGCCGAGCGCCTCGTTGCCCGTGATGTTGCGGTAGAGCCCCGGGCGGATGGGCGCGGCGTTCACCACGTAGTGGTGGGTGAACACCTCCGCCGTCTCGCCGTAGTGGTAGCCCGCCTTGAGCGCCTTGAGGTTGGCGTCGGCCACCAGCGGGTCGCGCTTGCGCTGCTTCTCCTCGATCCAGCGCACCGTGTGGTCGAGGTTGCGGTGGAACATCCAGTAGACGAGCCCGAGGGCGAAGAAGTTCTTGCAGCGGGTGGCGGCGCGCTGGTTGAGGCCCACGTCGGCGATGGCGGTGAGCGTCATGGTGGTGATGTCCACCGGGTACACGCGGTACGCCGCGAGGCTGCCGTCCTCGAGGGGGCTGGCGGCGTAGCCCGCCTGCGCCAGATTCTTGGCGTTGGAGAAGGGCTGCGTGTTGATGATGAGCGCGCCGCCCTCGCGGAGGTCCTTGAGGTTGACGCGCAGCGCCGCCGGATTCATGGCCACGAGCACGTCGGGGGCGTCGCCGGGGGTAAAGACCTGCTCGGAGGCGAAATGCACCTGAAAGCCCGACACCCCGGCGAGCGTGCCGATGGGGGCGCGAATCTCGGCGGGGAAGTCGGGGAAGGTGGCGATGTCGTTGCCGAGGAGGGCGGCGGTGTGGGTGAACTGCGTGCCCGTGAGCTGCATGCCGTCGCCGGAATCGCCGGCGAAGCGGATCGTCACGTGCTCTCTCTGCTCAAGGACTTTCGCCATCACGCTGGCTCCATGCTCAAGGGCCCCACGCGCGTGGGGGCGTTGCGCGTGGATGTACGCTCGCTTGTGCCAAAAATCAAGGCGCCGGCGCGCCGAGGAGGGGGGCGGCGAGGGGGCGGGCGCGGCTAGAGGCACACCGCGGCGCCCGGGTAGCGCTGGTCGCAGGCGCGCGGGCCGCCGGCGTTGAGGTCGCAGAGCGTTGAGCAGCGGCCCTCGGGGAACGCCCCGCCCGTGACGCAGAGCGCGCCGCCCTCGCAGGGGGTGGGGAGGCCGGCGCAGGGGGCGCCGACAGGGCGCGGCCCCTCGCGCAGGCAGCGCCAGGTGACGCCGGTGGCGTCCTCGCTGAGGAGGGGGGTGAGGG
>VGTA01000826.1 GCA_016874875.1 Deltaproteobacteria bacterium
AGCCCCCCGCCGCCTTAGAGGACATCCCCCTCGACGGGCTCACCCTCGACGATTTCGCGCCCCTCGACGCCGCCCCCGCCGCCGCGGACTGCGAGCCCGTCTCCTTGATCTACCCCGAGGCGGGGGTGGTGATTCCCGCCAACCTCTTTGGGCTCACCCTCCAGTGGCGCGACGCCGCCGGCGGCCCCTACCTCATCACCGCCGTCGCCGGGCGCTACCGCGTGCGCTGGCTCACCACGCAGCGCGCGCTCACCCCCGAGGGGGCGCCGTGGGAGCTGCTCAAGCGCAACAGCGCGGGCGGGGCGATCACCTGGAGCGTCACGGCGCTGCGCGGCGGTGAGCGCTGCGAGGGCCCCACGCTGCCCGTGGTGGTGGACTCGTCGGAGCTGCTCGGCGCCGTGTACTACTGGTCCACGAGCGACTCGGGCATCATGCGCCTCGCGGCGGGGGAGCGCGCCCCGGAGCCGTTCCTCAACCCCGCCACCGCCCCCGAGCTCGCCTGCCCCGCCTGCCACGCCCTCTCGCGCGACGGGCGCCGCATCGCCTTCACTCGCACCACGTTTCCCCCGTTCGGCGACCTCACCGTCTCCCTCGTGGAGCAGCCGCGCCAGCTCCTCTTTGACCCCACGAGGGTGGAGGGCTACTTCCCGAGCTTCTCGCCCAACCCCACCTACATCGTGGCGGGCAGCAGCGGGCAGCTCCTGATTCGCAACACCGACACCGGCGCGCGCCTCAACAGCCTCCCGCTGCCCATGAGCACCGTGGCGGGCTCCCCCGACTGGTCGTGGCAGGGCGACAAGATCACGGCGGCGGTGGGGCCGGCGGGGCTGGTGAATCTGGTGCCCAACGCGGCGATCTCGCTCGGCGCCATCTACGAGTGGACGCGGGCGGGGGGGGGGACCGACGTGGGGAGCGACCCGAGCGCGTGGGGGACGCCGCGCCTGGTGGTGCCGCAGGAGGGCGACACCTCCAACGACCGCCCCGCTTACGCGCCCAACGGCGCCTACATCGCCTTTAACCGCAAGGGCGACGACCCCAGCGCGGGGGAGGGCATGGGCAACGCCAACGTGGACCTGTGGGCGGTGCGCGCCGACCAGCCCGACGCCGCGCCGGTGGCGCTCGCGCGCGCTAACCGCGCCCCTCAGCTCGGCAACAGCTGGCCCAAGTGGGCGCCGTCCGACCGGCGCGGGCGGCTGTGGCTCGCCTTTAGCAGCTTCCGCGACTACGGCGATGTTCTACCCAACAACGCCTCCTTCCAGCGCCGCCCGCAGATCTGGGTGACGGCGGTGGACCCCGACGCCCCGGCGGGGGTGGACCCCTCGGCGCCGGCGTTCTGGCTGCCGTTCCAGAATCACCTCAGCGGCAACCACATCCCCTACTGGGCCGCCTACGAGAAGCGCTAGGCGCGCCCCCATCGCCCCCCAAGGACCTCAGGAGACATGATGCCTCACCCCACCCTCACCCTCGCCGCCCTCGCCCTCGCCGCCCTCGTGGGCTGCGGGTCGCGCGGCGAGCCCCTCACGGCGGAGCAGGAGGCGGAGCACCGCGCCCTGGTCGCCAAGAGCCAGTCGCTCAGCCAGGAGCGCGCCAAGCTCGCGCAGGAGCTCAACGCCAGCTTTAAGAAGAGCGGCGACCTCGAGAAGCGCCAAGGGCTGGCGGTCAAGGGAGCGGCGGCGTGCAACGTCAACGCCCAGGGCGCCGCCTTTGACCTCGCGGCCTTCAAGAAGCGCCCCGGGCGCAGGGCGGCGCTCCGGCGCTCCGGCGACCTCGGGCGCCAGAGCTGTGAGGCCTACACCCTCAAGGTGACGGAGTGAGCGCCATGATGCCCCTCTCGCTGCCCCTCTCGCTGCCCCGCGCGCTGCCCCTCTCGCTGCCCCTCTCGCTGCCCCGCGCGCTGCCCCTCGCCCTCGCCCTCGCCCTCGCCCTCGTCGGCTGCGGCGGCGGCCTCACCACGCAGGACCTCGAGGCGGCGCGCCTCGACGTCAAGGCCAAAGAGTCGGAGCTCAAGGCCACGAGCGCGGCGGTGGAGACCAAGGAGGACTATGTTGATTTCCTGAGCGCCAACAAGGGCGGCGCCATCCTCATCGGCCCCGAGGCGCTCACGCAGGCGATCAAGGGCATGCTGCCGTACCCCTTTGAGGGCAAGGAGCTGATGAAGGGGATGATCTCGGGGGATTTCCAGGTCCTCTCG
>VGTA01000827.1 GCA_016874875.1 Deltaproteobacteria bacterium
TGGAGGTGGAGGTGCACTGGCTCGGCGGGGAGGCGCAGCGCTACTCGGTGTCGCCCAACGCCCGCCACGAGCTCCGGCAGCGCCCCCCCGCGCAGACCCTCCTCGCCCCCACCGCCCCCGCCGCCCCCGCCGCCCTCTAGCCCTCACCTAGCGCTCCCGCTCCCCTAGCGCTCCCCTAGCGCTCCCCTAGCGCTCCCCTAGCGCTCCCCTAGCGCTCCCCTAGCGCTCCTTCTCCCGCACAGGTGCCCCCCATGCTCCCGTCACTCCAGCTCCCCCCCCTCGCCCTCAGCACGCGCCTCGGGCTCGCCGCCTCCATCGTCCTGGTGGGGCTTATGGTGTGGCGCTTCAGCGCCCAGCAGAACGCGCCGCGGGGCGGCGGGGCCAAGATGGGCGGGGGGATGTCGCGCGCCAAGGCGCTGTGGCTGCTCTTCACGCTCCTCTTCTGGTTCTTCCTCTGCCCCCTCCTCGCCCTCGACCCGCTGTGCCCCTCGCCGTGGCGCGAGGCGCTCTTGTGGTTCGCCGCGAGCATGTGGGCGCGGGGGCTCATAGAGCTCTACATGCTCTACAAGACCAAGAGCTGGCGCCCGCGCTACGGGATCGCCCACGACGTCCTCTGCCTCGCGCTGCTGCCCGCCGTCGCCGCGTGGGCGGGGCTCCCCGCCGCGCTCGGCGCCGGGTGGGCGCGGATGAGCGCGGCGGTGGTGGCGGTGGCGTGGTGCTCGCTGTGCGTAGAGCTGCTCTACGCCGCGTGGTTCAACCAGCTCGTGGCGGGCAAGACCACGGGCGACGAGGGAATCTGGTTCGCCGACCAGGAGTCCGCGCGCTTCCGCCGCGTCAACCGCGTCACCGCCCTCAACAACCTCTGGCTCTACGCCTTCTACGCCGTGGTGGTCGCCGCCGCCTTTGGGCTCCTTGAGTGAGCGCGCCCACCTTCGAGGACCCGCGCCACCCCGGCTCGCGGGTGCGCCTCGCCCGTTTCGACGACCCCGACGACCAGCGAGAGCTGCTGCGGCTCTTTGACGTGCCCATGCGGGGGAGCGTGGAGCTGGTGACGGAGCGGTCCCCCGACTTTTTCGCCCTCTACCGCCAGCAGCGCCCCGCCGACACCCTCGGCGGCGTGGAGTGCTGGGTCTATGAGCGCGCGGGGCGCCTCCTCGGCGTGGGGTCGATGCTCACGCGCCGCGGGTACGTGGGCGGCGAGGAGCGGCGGGTGGCGTACTTTGGCGACCTGCGCGAGGACCCCGAGGGGCGCGGGCTGCTCTACCGCTTCTACGGCGACGTGTTTGACAGCTTTGTGGCGCGCACCGGCGTGGAGGACATCTACACCTCGATCCTCGCCTCCAACGAGGTGGCCCTGCGCGCGCTCACGCGGCGCAGCGAGAAGCGCAGGCGCCAGCCCCACTACGACCTCCTCCGCGCCTACCAGGCGGTGCAGCTTTTGCTGCCGCGCCGCGCCGCCCCGCCGCGCGCGGCGGACCTCGGCGGCTACGCGGTGCGCGCCGCCACGCCCGAGGACCTCCCCCGGCTCACGGCGCTCCTCGACGAGGACCACCGCGCGCGCCCCTTTGGGTACTGTTTCGCGCCGCGCGGGGCGGGGGCGGACGCCGAGCCCGGCGAGCTCGCCCTCCGCCTGGCGCGCTGGCCCGGCTTCAGCCTGCGCGACACGCTGCTCTGCCACGACGCGCGGGGCGCGCTGCGCGCCTGCTGCACGCTGTGGGACCCGAGCGCGGTGAAGCGCTACCGGGTGGCGGCGTGGCGGGGGTGGATGCGGGCGGGGCGACTCGCGCACAACCTCGCGGCGCCGCTGCTCAACCGCGCGCCGCTGCCGCCGGCGGGGGAGGCGCTGCGCTACCTGTACCTCGCCAACCTCTCGGCGCCCCCCCACGAGCCCGCCGCCCTGCGCGCCCTCCTCTTGGGCGCCCGCGCCCACGCCGCCGGGCAGGGCTACCAGTTCTGTATGGCCTACATGGACGACGCTCACCCCCTGCTGGCGGCGTTCGAGGGGCTGCCGCGCCGCGCGCTCCCCTTCCACCTCTACTCCCTCCGCGCCGCCGACGCGCCGCCGCGCGCGTACCCGGCGGCGGGACTCACGGGCTTTGAGATCTCGCTGGCGTGAGCGCCCCCCGCCCCTCCCTCGCCCACTCCTCCCCCGCACGTCTCCCTGAGCAGGCACCCACATCATGAGCGA
>VGTA01000828.1 GCA_016874875.1 Deltaproteobacteria bacterium
GGCGACAGCGGGGCGGGGCGCGCCCGCGTGAGTCGCCTGAGGCCCTCGCGGGCGGCGCGCGCGGCGCCCGCGAGTAGGCGCGCGAGCGCGGCGCTGAGCTCTGTCCACATGTGCGTCGCCTCCTCTGGCGCGCCGCCTCGGCGCGGCGGGCGCGGCGGCGTGTGACCCCTGTGTAGCATCTCGCCGCGGCGCTCACAACCCCGCGCCCCGCCGTCCCGCCGCGGGGCGCCCCGCCTCGCCGCAGGACACCCCGCCCCGCGCCGAGCCGCCCCCGCCCCCCCGCCCGCTCGTCGCGCGCGCCCAGAATCTCCACCGCGCGCCCCCTCCGCGCCCCGCCGCCCCCCCTTGGCACGAGTCTTCCTTAGGGGGCGGCGCCGCGCTCCCCTCCCCCCTCCCCGCGCAGGGGCGGCGCCGCGCAAGGAGAGATGATGCTCGCGACGATTCGATCTGGGGCGGTGGTGGGGGTGGAGGCCTACCCGGTGGACGTGGAGGTGGACCTCGCCAAGGGCATGATGGTGTTCGCCACCGTGGGGCTGCCGAGCAGCGCGGTGTGCGAGTCCAAGACGCGCGTCAAATCGGCGCTCCAGAACACCGGGCTCGACTTCCCGCAGAAGCGCGTGGTGGTCAACCTCGCCCCCGCCCACATCCGCAAGGAGGGCACCGCCTTCGATTTGCCCATGGCGCTCGGCATCCTCATCGCCGACGGGCAGGTGCCCGCCGCGCCCTTTGAGGGGGTGCTGGTGGTGGGGGAGCTCTCGCTCGACGGGGGGCTGCGCGGCGCGCGCGGCGTGCTGCCGCTGGCGGCGTGGGCGAAACGCGCGGGCCTCGGGCGCCTGCTCGTCCCCGAGGAGAGCGGCGCCGAGGCCGCCGCGGTGGGCGGGGTGGAGGTGTGGGTGGCGCGCGACCTCGAGGAGGTGGTGTGCGTGGCGCGCGGCGAGCGCCCCGCGCGCCTGCTCCCCCCCGTGGACCCCAGCGCCCTGAGCGCGGCGCGGGCGGCGGCGGGGGGCGTTGACCTCGCCGACGTGCGCGGGCAGGAGGGGGCGCGCCGCGCCCTCGAGGTGGCGGCGGCGGGGGGGCACAACCTGCTCTTCTTGGGCCCGCCGGGCTCCGGCAAGACCATGCTCGCCCGCCGCCTCCCCACCATCGCGCCGCCGCTCTCCTTTGAGGAGCGCCTAGAGGCGAGCGTGGTGGCGAGCGTGGCGGGGGTGCTGCCCCCCGACGAGCCCCTGCTCCTCAGCCGCCCCTTCCGCGCCCCCCACCACAGCCTCTCGCAGGCGGCCCTCGCCGGCGGCGGGCCCCTCTGCCGCCCGGGGGAGGTGTCGCTGGCGCACAACGGCGTCCTCTTCCTCGACGAGCTCCCCGAGTTCAAGCGCGCCGCCCTCGAGGCCCTCCGCCAGCCCATGGAGGACGGCGAGATCGTCATCGCCCGCGCCCACGGCGTGCTCACCTACCCGGCGCGCTTCGCCCTCGTCGCCGCCATGAATCCCTGCCCCTGCGGCTACTACGGCGACCCCAAGCGCGCCTGCACCTGCCCCGCCAACGCCATCCGCGCCTACCTCAACCGGGTGAGCGGGCCCCTCCTCGACCGCATCGACCTGCAGGTGTCGGTGGAGGCGGTGGACCCGCTCACCCTCCGCGGGCAGACCCAGGGCGAGCGCTCGGAGGTGGTGCGCGCGCGAGTGACGGCGGCGCGCGCGCGCCAGCTCGAGCGCTTCCGCGGCCTCGACGTGCACTCCAACGGCCAGATGCGCCCGAGCGAGGTGCGGCGCTTCTGCGAGCTCACGGCGGACGCCGAGGCGCTGTTCGCCCGCGCCATCGCCCGCCTGGGGCTCTCGGCGCGCGCCCACGACCGCGTGCTCAAGGTGTCTCGCACCATCGCGGACCTCGCGGGCGCGGAGCGCGTGGAGGCGGCGCACGTGGCGGAGGCGACGCAGTACAGGCAGCTCGACCGCGTGTGGGCGATGCAGGGGGCGGCGTGAGCGCGGGCGCGGCGGGCGGCGCGGGCGCGGGCGCTGAGGAGGGGGCTTGGGCGCGGGAGGGGGCGCGGGAGGGGGCGCGGGGCGGGGCGGGCGGCGCGCCGCTCGGGGACGGGCTAGGGGCGGCGCTCGCCCTCGCGGGGGCGGCGGCGCGGCGGGGGGAGCTCGTGTTCTGGTGGACGCTCGGGGGGCCCAGCCCGGCGGTGG
>VGTA01000829.1 GCA_016874875.1 Deltaproteobacteria bacterium
CCCCCTCTCGCTCCCGCCCCCCCCCCTCTCGCTCCTCCGGCTCCGCGCTCGGGCGCAGGGTGAACTTGTCGCCCACGCGCAGCACGCTCGACCGCTCTCCGCGCAGTCGCTCGTCGTGGGTGAGGGCGGCGGCGAGGTGCTCGGCGAGGGCGTCGAGGGGGACGCCCACCACGGCGCGGTCGTTGAGCAGGAGGCGCGCGAGCTCGCGGGGGCTCGTGGGGCTCTCTAGGCGCGCGAGATGGGCGGTGGCGGCGCGCAGCAGGGCGGCGGGGCGTGGGGGGGTCATAGGTGCCTCGGGGACTCGCGGGCGTTGAGGGCTCAGTCTTGCCTTGAGGTCGTAAAAAGACTAGTGTCCGCGCCCGCCGCCGGCGTCGAATCGCGGGCGCGGCGCTGCTTCACGTGAAACATTGGGCAGGAGTGCAGATCAGATGATCCACATCATAGCGGGCTGGCTGCTCGTGCTCGCCGGTGGGCTGATCGGCGCGGAGCGCATCGTGGCGCGGCAGCCGGACCTCAAGGAGACGCTGCAGCACGTGCAGATCTATCAAGAGAGCGTGGGGCTGCTCAACCTGCTCTTGGGGCTCGGCGGGGTGTTCCACGCGCTCTCCACGGCCACCACGCACAGCTACGCGCCCCTGTACTGGCTGCTGTCGGCGGGGGCCTCCTTCACCGCCGCCGCCGTGGGGGTGGCGCTGAGCGCGCCCGTCCTCAACGTCAAGCTCCAGAGCGCGCCCATGTGGCTCCACAGGGGCGCCATCTACTCGTCGCTGTGGGTGAGGGAGCGCGCGGGCGCCGCCTCGTGGCTAGCGCTCTCGCTGGGGCTGTGGCGCGGACTCGACCCGCTGTTTGGGGGCTGAGCGGGGGCGCGGGGCTGCAGGAAGCCCTTGATGGTGGCGCGCGCCACCTCGCGCTCGCCCCGCAGGCAGCGCCCCTCCGCCACCACCAGCCCGAGGCGCGCGCGGCGCACCTCCACCTCTAGGCGCGCCTCGTCGCCCGGGGCGAGGCCCTCCGTGAAGCGCGCCTCCTCCACCCCCGTGAGCAGCACCCAGTGGTCGGGGCGGGCGCGCAGCGCCCAGTAGGCGAGCGTCTGCGCGAGCGCCTCGATGAGAATCACCCCGGGCACCAGCGGGCGGTCGGGGAAGTGACCGGCGAAAAAGGGCTCGCTCGGCTCAAACCGCCTCCACGCCACAGCGCGGCGCTCGTCGAGGTGGGTGACGCGGTCGAGGAAGAGGAAGGGGGGGCGGTGGGGCAAGACCTCGGCGGGGGGCGGCAGCGCCGCGCCCTCCGCCGCGCCCTCCGCCGCGCCCTCCGCCGCGCCCTCCGCCGCCGCCCGCCCCGACATCAGTGCCCCTCCCCGAGGCCGCCGCCCTCCAAGAGCATGCGCCCGAGCTCCTCCACGCACAGCGCGAGGCGCCCGCTGGCGCGCAGGGTGGAGAACGCCTCGCGGCGCCCCTCGCGCGTCTGGAAGAGGCGCGCGGGGACCACCTCCGAGAGCACCTGCGGGGTGGGGGCGTTGTCGAGGAGCGCGAGCAGCCCCTCGCGCTCCTTGGGGTGCCGCTCGCTGAGCGCCTGCACGAGCTCGCGGACCTCGAGGTCCACCGCCACCAGCGACCGCTCGACCTCCTCGTCGTCGAGCAAGATCTCCGCCTGCGCTTGACGGAAGGCGCGCGCGCGCGGGCGCTCCTCGAGGAGCCGCAGGCGGGTGAGCCCGTGGAGCATCACGTTAAAGCGCCCCTCCGGGAGCTTCTGCACGCCCACGATGACGCCCGCGCCGAGGATGGGGGGCAGGGGGGGCAGCTCCATGCCCTCGATCACGTCGGCGATGGCGATCAGGCGCTCGTGCGCGAGGGCGAACTCGAGCAGCTCCACGTAGCGCGGCTCAAAGACGTGCAGCGGCAGCGACATCTGCGGGAAGAGCGAGACGCCGCTCAGCGGAAAGACGGGCACCGAGTGAAAGGAGGCGTCGCTGATCTTGATCACGGGCATCGGGGCTCTCCGGCGTGGGGCGAGGGGCGGCGCGCCGAGTGTAGCACAGGCGCCCCCCTAGCTACCACAAGGGGCCCGCGCTAGGGGACAGGGGCAGGGGCAGGGGCAGGGGCAGGGGCAGGGGCAGGGGCAGGGGCAGGGGCAGGGGCAGGGGCAGGGAGGGACTCGGGCGCGGGCGCGGGCGCCGCCGTGGGCG
>VGTA01000830.1 GCA_016874875.1 Deltaproteobacteria bacterium
CCGCCGCGCCGCCCCCCCTGAGCGAGTCCCCCCTGAGCGAGTCCCCGAGCGCCCCCGGCGGCGCCCTCACCGCGCTCGTCACCCTCGGCGCTGTCGCCCTCTACCTCAGCGGCGCCGACCTCGCCTGGACCTCCATCGGCGCCTTCGCCGCCCTCACCGCCCTCCGCCGCCGAGGGGTCGAGGAGGCGTGGCGGCAGGTGGACTGGGCGCTCTTGGTGTTTTTCGCGGGGCTGTTCGTGCTCGTCGCCGGGCTCCACAAGACGGGCGTCACGGAGTGGCTGTTCGCGCGCCTCCCCCTCAGCGCCCTGAGCGCGGGCGGGGGGGGGCCGGAGTGGGGCGTGGCGGCCTTTTTCGCGGCGGGCGCCAACCTCCTCTCCAACGTCCCCTTCATCCTCATCGTCGAGGCGCAGGTGCGCGCGCTCCCCGACCCCGAGCGCGCCTGGACGCTCCTCGCGGCCGTCTCCACGCTCGCCGGCAACCTCACGCTCATGGGCTCCGTCGCCAACCTGATCGTGGCGGAGGCGGGGCGGCGCGTGGGGGGACTCGGCCTCTGGGAGCACGCGCGCGTGGGCGTGCCCGCCACGCTGCTCGGCGGGGCGTTCGCCGTGTGGTGGCTGTGAGCGGGGCGCGCGGCGAGGGTCAGGCGCGCCCGCCCCGTCGAGCACCCGCTCGGCCAGCGCGCGCTTCTGCGCGTAGAGCTCATCTCGCCAACAACCACCCCACCGCTCGCGCATCTGTCACGCGGTGAGCGCCGCGCCCTCACGCACCTCACAGGAGCGCGCGCGGAGAGCCCCACGCACCACAGGGAGACGCCATGAGCACATCGAGCCCCCCCCCCCCCCCCCCCCCCACCACCAAGACCGCCCTCGCCGAGATGCTCAAGGGCGGCGTCATCATGGACGTGATCAACGCAAAGCAAGCGGAGCTGGCGCAGGCCGCCGGCGCGTGCGCCGTCATGGCGCTCGAGCGCGTGCCCGCGCAGATCCGCAAGCAGGGCGGCGTGGCGCGCGCCAGCGACCCGCAGATGATCCAGGAGATTCAGCGCGCCGTGGACATCCCCGTGATGGCCAAGTGCCGCATCGGGCACTTCGTGGAGGCGCAGATCCTAGAGGCGCTGGAGGTGGACTTCATCGACGAGAGCGAGGTCCTCACCCCCGCCGACGACCACCACCACATCAACAAGCACGACTTCCAGATTCCCTTCGTGTGCGGCTGCACCGACCTCGGCGAGGCGCTGCGGCGCGTGGGCGAGGGGGCGGCGCTCTTGAGGAGCAAGGGGGAGGCGGGCACGGGCAACATCGTGGAGGCGGTGCGGCACCTGCGCACGCTCCGCGCCCAGCTCCGCCGCCTCAGCGCCCTCGACCCCGAGCAGCTCATGAGCGAGGCCAAGGCGCTCGGCGCGCCCTACGAGCTCGTGCGCGAGGTGGCGGCGCGCGGGGCGCTGCCGGTGCCGCTGTTCGCCGCCGGGGGCGTGGCCACCCCCGCCGACGCCGCCCTCTGCATGGCGCTCGGCGCCGAGACGGTGTTCGTGGGCAGCGGCATCTTCCTCAGCGGCGACCCGCGGCGGCGCGCGGAGGCGATCGTGGGCGCGGTGACGCACTGGCGCGACCCCAAGGCGCTCGCCGCCCTGAGCGCCGGGCTCGGCGAGGCGATGTCGGGGCTCGAGATGAGCGCGCTCGCCCCCGCCGAGCGGCTGAGCGGGAGGGGCTGGTGAGCGGGGCGCGGCGGGTGGGCGTGCTCGCCGCGCAGGGCGGCTTTGACGCCCACGCCCGCGCCCTCGCCGCCGTGGGCGTGGCGGCGCGCGAGGTGCGCGCCCCCCGCGACCTCGACGGGCTCGACGGGCTCGTGCTCCCGGGGGGCGAGAGCGGCGCGCAGCTGGTGGCGCTCGCGCGCGACGGGCTCGAGGCGCCCCTGCGCGCCCTGCTCGCCGCCGACCTCCCCGTCCTCGCCACCTGCGCCGGGCTGATCCTGCTCGCCGCCCGCGTCCTCGTCCGCGCCGGCGAGCCCGCCACGCAGCGCTCGTTCGGGGCGCTCGACGTGGAGGTGACGCGTAACGCGTGGGGGCGTCAGGTGCGCAGCTTCCGCGCGCCGCTCGAGGGGGCGGGGGGGGCGAGCTGGGGGGAGGCGCTCTTGATCCGCGCGCCCCGCCTCACGGCCCTCGGGGCGGTGGAGGTGGTG
>VGTA01000831.1 GCA_016874875.1 Deltaproteobacteria bacterium
GGGGGGGGGGGCGGGGGGGGGGGGGGGGGGGGGGGGGGGGGGGGGGGGGGGGGGGGGGGGGGGGGGGGGGGGGGGCGAGGGTGGGCGCCGCTACCCCCCGCAGAGCGCCGCGCGCCCCGCGCCGTGGCACGCCGCGCACGAGAGGTCGTCTGCCCGCGCTGGGGCGGCGCAGGGGGGGGCGCGGTGGGGGGTGGCGCGGAGCTCGGCGGGGGCGCGCGCGCCGTGACAGCGGACGCAGTCGCGCTCGCTGTGGCAGCTCACGCAGCCCTCCAGCCCCCGCGTGGCGCTCGCCCCGTGGGCGCGGTCAAATCCGGGCGGGTGGGCGGGGGCGCGCCGCGCGGGGAGGAGGCTGAAGCTGAGGGCGCCCGCCCGGGTGTGCAGCCCGCTGCGCTGGTGGCAGGGGGCGCAGTCGCGCGTGGGCTCGTGGCAGCCCCCGCAGGCGGCGGGGGGGGCGCCCCCGAGGGCGGCGGCGCCGTGGGTCTGCGCGTAGTCGGGGGGGTGGACCGCCAGCGGCGCGCGCCCGCCCGCGTGGCACGCCTCGCAGGCGCTCGGCGCGTGGCACCGCGCGCACGCCTCGGGGTCCTGGCGCGCGGCGGCGGCGTGGGCGCGGGGGAAGTCCCCGCGGTGGTCGGCGCCGCCGTGGCCGCCGAGCGGGCGCAGCGCCGCGCCGCTCGGCCAGCGCGTCCTCAGGCGCTCGCCGGTCCGCTCGGGGTGGCAGCCCTCGCACCCAAGGGGCGCCCCCCGCGCCGCGTGGCAGCTCACGCACCCCTCGCCCCCCGGCGCGTCGAGCGCGCCCGGGCGCGTGGGGTGGGGGGGGTGGCAGGACTCGCAGCTGAGCCCGAGGGTGAGGTGGGCGCGGTGGTCGAGCTGGGCGCGGGGGAGGGCGGCGGCGCTCGCTCGCGCGAGGGCGTCGCGGGCGTGCGCGGGGGCGTGGCTGGGGGGTGGCGCCCCGGGGGGCGCGGCGTCGTGGCAGGGGTCGCAGGTGGCGGGCGCCGCCAGCGGCAGGGCGCGCGCGCTCACGGCGCTCGGGTGGCAGCTCACGCAGGGGAGCGCGGGGGGCGGGGCGGGGGGCGGGGCGGGCGGGGCCGCGTGGGCGCGTGAGGACTCAGGCGCCGCGAGCGCCGCGAGCGCCGCGAGCGCCGCGAGCGCCGCGCGCGCCGCCCGCGCCGCCCGCCCCCTCAACGCCCGAGCCAGCCTTCGGCGTAGGCGCCGTCCCCCGCCACGTCCTCCGGCGCCTGCCGGTAGACGCGCGCGATAAAGGCGCGCGCCTCGTCGGCGTCGAGGCAGTCGAGGCGCGCGAGCCACTGCCACGCCACCAGCGCCGCCGGGTGGTCCATGTCGCCATAGGGCGTCATCACCCACCGCAGCGCGCCGCCGTCGTCGGGCGGGTAGGAGCGCGCCAGCGCGCGCAGCCCCTCGATGAGCTCGGCGGGGGCGCAGGGGTGGTAGAGCAGCGCCACGCCCCCGTGCTCGAGGTTGTGGAGCCAGCGCTCCGGCGGCAGCCAGCTGTACTCGCCCCACCGCCCCCACTGCGGGCGGTGCGCGCCGCTCGAGGGCGGGGCGTAGAGGTACTCGATGGGGTCGGCGGGGATGTGCTGCGCCCCCTGCGAGGGCGTGAACTCCCCCTCTAGGGCGCCGCAGGTGGCCGGCGGGGCGCGGAAGGTGAAGGTGGCGCAGTCCACGGCGGGGGGGGGCGTGTCGGGGAGGCCGGGCTGGACGGGGCCGCCGTGGGGGGGCGCCATGTCGGGGCCGGGGGGCGCCGGGGCGGCGTCGAGCAGCTCGCCCGTGAGCGCGGGGTCGCAGGCGAGGGCGCCTAGGAGCGCGCCTAGGAGTCCGCCCAGGAGCGCGCCCGCCTTGAGCGCGGGGGCGGGCGGGGGCGCAGGGGAGGGGACGCGCGGGCGCGCAGGCGGGCTCAGGCGCATTGAATCTCTCCGCGGATGTGTGTATGCAGGAGCGCGAGCATAGTCCAAATCCTAATGCGCCTGCAAACCCTCCATAAGCGCCACGCGCGGCGCACAAGGAACCAACGACCCATGAGCCTCCCCCGCCTCTCCCGCCTCCCCCTCCTCTCCCGCCTCCCCCTCCTCTCCCTGGGCGCCCTCACCGGCTGCCCCGACCCCGCGGGCCGCTACGAGGAGTTCGTGCAGGCGCGCGCGCCCTTCATCTCCCTCGA
>VGTA01000832.1 GCA_016874875.1 Deltaproteobacteria bacterium
GGCGAGGGCTGCGGCGAGGGCTGCGGCGAGGGCTGCGGCGAGGGCTGCGGCGAGGGCTGCGGCGAGGGCTGCGGGGGCGCGGCGCGCCGCGGGGGGACGGGGAAGGACGCGGGCGCCGCGAGGGGGGGCGCGCGCCGCGCGGGGGGCTGCGGCGCCGCGGGGCGCCCCTCCGTGAGCGGCGGCGCCGTCATCCTCGGGTTGGTGTCGGCCTTGTCCTCCACGAAGGGGCGCGGGCGACTCGCGCCGATCATCTCAAAGCGGAGTTTCGTCTCCCCCACCTCTAGGACGTCCCCGTCGTAGAGCTCGTCGCCCTGCGCGCGCCGGCCGTTGAGCAGCACCCCGTTGGCGCTCTTGAGGTCCTTAAACGAGAAGCCGCCCTCGTGGCGGTGCAGCTCGAGGTGGCGGCGGCTGGAGGCGATGTCGAGGAGCACGACGTCGTTGTCGAGGGCGCGCCCGAGGCGCGTCACCGCGCGGTTGAGCACCCACACCTCCCCCTCTTGCTCCCCCGTGATCGCCGTGAGGCGCCCGCGCGCCAAGACGGGCGACGAGCGCGCCCCCTGCTCGGGCGTCAAGATGACCGTGTGCCCCTCCCCCTCAAAGGGCAGCGCGTCGGGGGGCGCGTCGGGGGGCGGCGCGTCGGGGGGCGGCGCGTCGGGGGGCGGCGTGAGCAGCGGCAGGGGCGCGCGCCCCACAAAGGACTCATAGGCAGGCGCCCCGCTCGCCGAGGGCGGCGGGAGCGCCGATGCCGCGGGGGCGGACATCTGCCTGTGAGGGCGCTGTGGGCGCGCGGGCCTGTCGGTCATGAGTGGGGCGCTCTCTGAGCGGTCGGTGAGCGGGGGCGGGCGCGAGGGCGCGGCGGGCGGCGCGGCGGGCGGCGCCCTCCAAACCTCCAAAACATGTAAAACTACACACTAGCACGCGCCGCCGCGCTTGCAAGGGGCGCGCTCAAGGCAGCAGCGCCGGCAGGTCCACCCACCACGACGCCGCCCACCCCCGCCCAAAGGCCACCGCCCCCAAGAGGTTGACCGCCACCCCCCACAGGACCGCCCCCTTAAACGCCGCCCCGAGCGGGGCGGGGCTGAGGGCGATGGCGACCACCAGCGAGGGCAGGAGGTCGAGGATAAAGCGCCAGGAGAACTGCACCCAGCCCGTGTTTTGATAGAGCAGCAGCAGCGACAGCAGGGCGGCGCAGAGGGCGAGGAGGGCGCGCGCCAGCGCCGGGCCGCGGAGCGCCCACAGCGCCCAGGCGAGTCCCGGCGACGACGCCTGCACCGCCACCCCGTGCGCGCTCCAGGCGGGCGGCGCGCCGAGGCGGATGAGGGGGAGGAGCAGGAAGGCGGCGATGACGTTCTTCTTGAAGAACGCCACGTGAAAGAGTCCATAGTCGCGGATGCGCGGGATGGCGCCCCCGGCGAGGTAGGTGTGGCCGAACTCGGAGAGCGACTCAAAACGCGCGTGGTTGTGCCACAGCAGCGCCGCCCCCGCCGCGAGGGGCGGCAGCGAAAAGAGCGCCGCGCGCCGCAGGCGCTCGCGGAGCGGGTAGGGCGCGCCCATGGGCCACGCCACCTGCGCGTAGAAGAGGAGCGCGAGCAGGAGCAGCGACGTGCGCGTGGCGAAGGCGGCGGCGAGGGCGAGGCCGGCGAGGAGCGGGCGGCGCATGTGGAGGGCGAAACGCAAAAAGAGGATGTGGGCCGTCACGCCGAGCGTGAGGGCGGTGTACCACACCTCGCCGCGCGTGACGCACCACAGGTGCGCGCTGCCGAGGGTGGCGAGGGCGACGAGCCACAGGTCGTCCCGCGGGGCGCGGGCGCTGAGTCCTCGCGCGCGCAGGTCCCCGAGCAGCCCGAGCAGGAGTCCGCCGTTGAGCGCCCCCGCCAGCAGCGTGAGCCACACGTCGGAGGCGCTGAGCCCAAAGAGCCACACCAGCGGCGCCATGAGGAGCGCCGGCAGCGGCGGGAACGACACAAAGTAGCGGCGCTCGCTGGCGAGCACCTCCGCCGCCGCGAGGGGGAAGGGCGCGCCGCTGAGCGGCTCAAGGCGCCCGGCGCGCCTCACCCCCGCCACCCGCCCCGCGCCCCGCTCTGCGCCCCGCTCTGCGCCCCACCGCACCCGCGCCCCCGCCGCCGCCGCGCGGCGCGCCGCCTCTGGGGTGAGGGTGAGCGCCTCATAGGA
>VGTA01000833.1 GCA_016874875.1 Deltaproteobacteria bacterium
CGGCGCCTCGCCCGCCCCGCCCCCCGCCTCGCCCCCCGCCCCGCCCCCCGCCCCGCCCCCCGCCTCGCCCCCCGCCTCGCCCGCCACCCAGAGCGGCGCGGGCCCCGACGCCAGCGCGGCGACGAGGGCGGCGGCCTGCGACGGCGCGGCGCCCGCGGGCGTGGCGGGGAGCGCCGCGCGGAGGTGCAGCAGCGCGCGCGCCGGCTTGCCGAGGGCGATCGTGCGCTCGATCACCTCCTGCCCCGGGTAGCAGCCCTTCTGCTCCGAGACGCCCGCCAGCCCCACGTCGAGCGGGCAGTAGCGCTCCTGGTACTCGCGCGGCGCCGCCGGGGCGCCGAGGCGCACGCGGCGCGCCTCAAGGCCCTCCGCCCCCTCCACCGCCACCCCCGCCGCGCGCAGCGCGCCCTCGAGGGCGGCCACCGCGCCCGCCGGCCCCCACAGCTCGCGCTCCGCCCACTCGGCCGCGCCCGCCGCGCCGAGCGCCGCGCCGAGCGCCGCGCCGAGGCGGGGGGCGCGCGCCCACACGCGCGCCTCCTCCCCCTCCCCCACCTCCACCGCCCCCCACGCCCCCCCAGCCCCCGCCCAGCCCGCGGGCTCCGCGCCGAGGTAGGGGGCGAGCGGCGGGAGGGCGGCGAGCGCCGCCGCGGGCCCCTCCACGCGCAGCCCGCGCCAGGGCGACGGCGCCACGCGGGCGTCCTCGCTGAAGATGTAGTGGTCGAGCGCCGCGGCGAGCGCCGGCGCCCCGCCCGCGGGGGGCAGGAGGAGCCAACCCTCCCCGAGGCAGAGCAGCGCGAACGTGTGCAGCGCGCGCCCTCGCGCGTCGAGCAGATGCGCGAGGTCCCCCTCCCCGCGCCCAAGGCGGCGCACGTGCAGCGTGAGCAGCCGGTGCAGCACGGCGCGCGCGTCGCGCCCCTCCACGCGCACCGGGGAGGCGTCGAGGGTGAAGGCGAGGGGCGCCGGCGCCCCCGCGGGCCAGGCCGGCGCGCTCACGCCGCCCCCTCCCCCGCCAGCGCGCGCGCCAGCGAGCGGGCTAGGCGGGCGGCGGGCAGCTCGCGCAGCGCGCTCAGCAAAAAGCGCCCCGCCGGCGTGAGGGCGGCGGCGAGGCCGTCGGCGGGCAGCCAGCGCGCGTCGAGGAGCGCCGGGTCCGCCTGCGCCTCCTGCGCCGCCTTGCGGAGGAGATGCTCGAGCCGCTCGAGGCGCGACGTGGCGCCCTGCAGCTCCTGCAGGGTGGCGCTCAGCTGCTCCTGCGCGCGCTGCTCCATGAGGGTGAGCTCCTGCTGCGACCTGCTGCGGAAGAGCCCGCTCTTGGCCTTCTCCTGCTCAAGGCTCCGAATCTGCAGCTCAAGCGTCTTGCGCCGCGCGCTGGCGGCGCGGATGGCGCGCGCGGTGTCCTCCTCGCCGGCACGCAGCTCGAGGGCGCGGTCGAGGTCGCGCTGGAGCGCCGGCGTGAGGGCGAAACCGTCTCGCGCGAGGTCGTCGAGGGCGGCGCGCGCCCCCGACGAGAGCGGCGCCGCGATGGCGCCTGGCTCGGGGGCGAGGCGCTGCGCGATAGCGCGCTGGAGGCTCTCGCCCGCCTCGATCGCCGCGAGGGCCTCGAGGGCGGCGCGCGCGCTAGGGTGGGTGGGCGGGGGGGCGGTGATGTCGGTCATGGGCGTGCAGGTCCTCGGGGCGGGCCGGGCGCGAGTGGCGCCCCGCGTAGGGATGCATTATAGTCGAGGACCGTCGCGCTTCAAGGCGAGCCGCCCCGCTCCCCCCCGCCCCGCGCCGCGCCCCCGCGATGCCCCTGAGCCCCCTGCGCCCCCTGCGCCTCCTGCGCCTCCTAAGCCCCCTGCGCCTCCTGAGCCCCCTGCGCCTCCTCCGCCTCCTGCGCCGCCCCCCCACCCCGCACCCCGAGCGCGCCACCACCCCGAGGGCGGCGAGGGAGCTGAGCGCCTCGCTGCTGGTCTGCGCGCTCCTCATAGCCCTCGTGGGCCTCGAGGCCGTCGGCGCCTTTGACCCCGCGACCCTCACCGCCGTGATCGTCTCTCTGTTGTGCGCGTGCCTCTGCGCGGCGCGCGCCCTCCGCGAGGCGCGCACCGCCCTCCTCGTTGGCCTCCTCCACTGCGTCGCGCTGGCGTGGGTCGGCGCTCCGTTCGCCCTGCTGCACCCCGCCTCCGTGGGCGCCCTCGCG
>VGTA01000834.1 GCA_016874875.1 Deltaproteobacteria bacterium
CCGAGGCGCTGTGGGAGCACCTCAGGGTGCGCCCCGGCTCCGTGAGCCCGCTCGCCCTCATCCACGCCGCCCCGGGCGCGCTCGCGCTGTATGTGGACGAGGGGCTGCGCGACCACCCCCTCACCAACCTCCACCCCCTCACCAACGAGCTCACGGCGCAGGTGAGGCTGGAGGGGTGGACGGCGCTGGCGCGCGAGTGGGGCTTTGAGCCGTGCTGGGTGCGCTTTGAGGAGAGCGAGGGCGAGGGCTAGGGCTCGCGCGTCGCGTCGCGCGTCACAAAGGCGCGGGCGCCCTCAAAGGAGAGGGCCATCGAGATGCGCGTGCAGCGCCCGTCCACCGGGTCGAGGTCCGCGTTGCGCTCAAAGAGGGGCTGCACCAGGCGCGTCTCGCGGGCCGCCCCCGTGGCGAGCAGCTCCCCGATGAGGTCGGGGACGCTCAGGGCGCCGCTGATGTAGCCCGACATCTCCCCCGTCTCGCTCAGCCGCAGTCGGACCCGCCCGCGCTCGATGTTGACGATCACGTTGAGGTCAAGGATCGAGAGGGGGACCTTGAGCTCCACGGGGCCCGCCACCAGCTCCCCGTCGACGAGGCGAGCGCCCGGGACCGTGGAGGAGGGGCTGTCGTAGTCAAACGCGAAGGTCTGGTCGGGCGCGATGAGGCCCTGGTTGCCCACGGCGGGGCGCAGGGCGCCCGTGAAGAGGTTGAGGGTGACATCGGCGTCGTTGAGGGGGTCCTCCACCCCCACCAGCTCCATCATCACCAGCAGGCGCCCCTCGTTGATGGCGTTCTGCATGAGCGCCTCCACCTGCGCGCCCACCAGCGGCGCGAGGGTGGTCCAGAGCTGCGCGAGCTGGTTGTCCACCCCCGTGCGCCCCTCCGGGTCCACCACGTCCCCATGCCCGCAGCTCTCGGCGTCGCCCGCGGGACTCACGCGCCCATCGAGGTCAAAGCCCCGCGCCACCCCCGGCGCGTCGAGGGTGACGAAGCCGAGGCGCCGCACCACGTTGGCCTGGCTGCGGGGGAGCACGTAGCGCCCGCCGTCGAGGTAGCCCGGCGGCAGCGCGCGCGGGTCCCCCTGGGCTCCGCCCTGCGCC
Source organism: Deltaproteobacteria bacterium (assembly GCA_016874875.1). Classification (GTDB taxonomy): domain Bacteria; phylum Myxococcota_A; class Bradymonadia; order UBA7976; family VGTA01; genus VGTA01. The sequence continues at coordinate 1,095 of VGTA01000834.1, forward strand.
CCGCCCTGCGCCCCGCCCTGCTGCGCCCCGCCCTGCGCCCCGCCCTCGCCCTGCGCCCCGCCCCCGCCCTCGCCCTGCGCCCCGCCCTGCGCCCCGCCCTGCGGCGCCAGGCGCGCGCGGAAAGCGGCGGGGACGCCTGGGTCACAGGCGGCGCAGAGGAGCGCCGCGAGCAGGGGCGCGACAGACCGCGTTGAGCGCTGCGGCGACATCCGCGACATCCGCGACATCCGCGACGGGCCCCCCACGGCTACACCTCCACCGCCGAGAGGCCCGAATCCACCAGCGCCTCGCCCTCGCCATAAGAGTCCGCGAGGACGTCGAGCGCGCGCAGGAGCGAGAGGGCGAGGTGGGAGGTGCTCTCCTTGGTGCGAGAGCGATAGTGGTGCCCCACGCGCAAGGCGCCGTTGGCGCGACCGGCGAGGAGGAGGGGGTACTCGTCGATCTGGTGAGTGCGGCCCTCGGAGACGTCGGTGGTGGCGAGGACGGCGGCGCTGTCGAGGAGCGTGCCCTCGCCCTCGGTGACGCCGGCGAGGCCCTCTAGGAGGTAGGCGAGGCCGCCCGTGGCGGTCTTGACGATCTCGTTGACCTGAGGCTGGTCGCCCGCCTCGTCGTGGGTGAGCTGGTGGTGCCCGAGGGAGCGCTCTGGGTAGAGGACGGCGCTGAGGGGGTCGGAGAACCAGAAGCTGAGGACGCGCGTCATGTCGCAGGCGAGCGCCATCACCGACAGGTCGGCCATGAGGCGCGCGCGCTCCGCCATCAGGACGCGGCCCTCGGGCTCGCTGAGGAGGGCGGGCGCCTCGGGGCGCGCGCAGGCGTCCCGGCGCACAGGAGTCTCAGCGAGGCGCGAGAGGCGCACCTCGAGGTCGCGCACCGCGCTCATGTGCTGCTCGAGGCGCGCGCGGTCCTGCGCGCCGAGGCGCGCGCGCAGCGCGGCGGCGTCGCCGAGGACGGCGTCGAGGGCGCTGCGGCGCAGGCCGAGGCGCGGGTCCACCACCCCCGCCGCCCCCGGCTCGCGGAAGGTGGCGCCGAACAGGCGCTCGTAGAGGGCGAGGGGGTCGCTCTCGGGG
>VGTA01000835.1 GCA_016874875.1 Deltaproteobacteria bacterium
CGCGCGTGCTCGTGACCCTCCTCTACGCTATGAAGGCGCGGGGCGCCAGGCGGGGGCTCGCGAGCCTGTGCATCGGCGGCGGCGAGGCGGTGGCCGTGCTCGTGGAGGGGGACGCATGAGCGGCGCGTCGCAGATCAACACCCTCGGCGTCCTCGGCGCCGGGCAGATGGGCGCGGGAATCGCGCACGTGGCGGCGCTCGCGGGCCTCGAGGTCCGCCTCGCGGACGCTGACCTCGCTCGCGCGCAAGCGGGTAAGGCGGGCATAGCTGCGCGCCTCGCGCGCGACGTGGAGAAGGGGAAGCTCGCCGCTGAGGCGGTGGAGGCGGCCCTCGCCCGCCTCACCCCCGTGGACGGCCTCGCCGCCCTCACCGACGTGGACTGCGTGGTGGAGGCGGTCACGGAGCGCGAGTCGCTCAAGCTCGAGCTCTTTCGGCAGCTCGATGCCGCATGCCCCCCCCACGCGATCCTCGCGAGCAACACCTCCTCCATCCCCATCACCCGCATCGCCGCCGCCACCCGGCGCCCGCACAAGGTCGTCGGGATGCACTTCATGAACCCCGTGCCCGTGATGAAGCTCGTGGAGCTGATCCGCGGACTCGCCACCGACGAGGAGACTTTCGCCGCCACCGAGGGCCTCGCGCGGCGGCTCGGCAAGACCACCGTGGTGGCGCGCGACATGCCTGGGTTTATCGTCAACCGCGTCCTCATGCCCATGATCAACGAGGCGGTCACCGCCCTCTATGAGGGCATCGGCACCCGCGACGACATCGACGCGGGCATGAAGCTCGGCACCAACCAGCCCATGGGGCCCCTCACCCTCGCCGACTTCATCGGGCTCGACACCTGCCTCGCCATCATGGAGGTGCTCTACCAGGGCACCAGCGACAGCAAGTACCGCCCCTGCCCCCTCCTGCGCCAGTACGTGGACGCGGGCTGGCTTGGGCGTAAGAGCGGCCGCGGTTTTTATACGTACTGACCCCCTCACCGAGAGCCCACACACACCATGAGCCACCCCCCGCGCAGCGCGCACGGCCCCTCCACCACCTGCGTCCACGCCGGCGTCGCCCCCGACGCCACCCACGGCGCGATCATGACGCCCATCTTCCAGACCTCCACCTATGTGCAGCCCGCCCCAGGCGAGCCCAAGACCTTTGACTACTCGCGCGGCGGCAACCCCACCCGCGCCGCCCTCGAGGCCTCGCTCGCCGCCCTCGAGGGCGCGCGCCACGGCCTCTCCTTCTCCTCGGGCCTCGCCGCGGTGCAGGCCGTGGCGCAGCTCCTGCGCGCCGGGGACCACGTCGTGGTCTGTGATGACGTGTATGGAGGCACGGGGCGCCTCTTTCGGCGCCTCTACGCTGACTATGGGGTGGAGTTCGATTTCGTTGACCTCTCGGTCAGCCCTGAGCAGCTGCGCGCGTACTTTAAGCCCAACACCAAGATGGCGTGGGTGGAGTCCCCCACCAACCCGCTCTTGAAGATCATCGACATCCGCGCCGTCGCGGCGGAGGCGCGGCGGGTGGGGGCGCTGATGGTGGTGGACAACACCTTCGCCTCTCCCGTCTTCCAGCGCCCGCTTGAGCTCGGGGCGGACGTGGTGATGCACAGCGTCACCAAGTACATCGGCGGGCACAGCGACATCATCGGCGGGGCTCTGATGTTGAGTGATGACGCGCTGGCGGAGCGCCTGCGCTTTATCCAGTTCGCCGCCGGCGCCGTGAGCGCGCCCTTCGACTGCTTCTTGCTCCTCCGCTCCATCAAGACGCTCGCGGTGCGCATGCAGGCGCATCACCGCAACGCCCTGGCGCTCGCGCAGGCGATGGAGCAGATGCCCTTCTTCAGCGAGGTCATCTATCCAGGCCTGCCGAGCCACCCGCAGCACGCCCTCGCCGCCTCTCAGATGAGCGGCTTCTCAGGGATGATCAGCGTTCGCCTTAAGGCGGATTTTGAGGGCGTGAGCCGCTTTATGCGCGCGCTCCGCTTGTTCGCGCTCGCGGAGAGCCTGGGGGGGGTGGAGTCCTTGGCGAATCACCCCGAGCGCATGACCCACGCGTCGGTGCCGCCGGCGCTGCGGGCGAAACTTGGGATCACGCATGACCTCGTGCGCCTCTCGGTGGGGATTGAGGACGTGGGGGATCTGATCGAGGATGTGCGG
>VGTA01000836.1 GCA_016874875.1 Deltaproteobacteria bacterium
CCTCGGCGGGGGCTGCGCGCCACGCGTCATCGGCGCTGAGGGGGAGGTCGAGCTGGAGGCGCTCGTAGACGTCACGCCAGAGGGGGGTTGGCAGAGCGCGGAGGGGGGCGCGGCGCGTCATAAAGAGGAGGGGGGCGCCCTCGGGGCGCGGGGCGCCCGCGAGGCGCTCGGGGAGGGGCGGGTCGTAGCCCCACTCCACATAGACGCCCCGCTGGTGCTCGTAGTAGACCGTCACGCGCGGGTCATCGACAGCGCGCTGGACGAGGTAGTGGGAGGGCTCGCTGAGGCGCACGAGGAGCGCCTCGCCCCCGCGCCCGCGCTCGCGTCCCGGGCCGCCCTCCTGACCGCCCTCCTGCCCAGCGCCGTCTGGGCTGAGGACGGCGTAGTCCACGCGGTCATCGCCGAGCTGGAGCGCGCTGAGGGCTAGGGCGGCGGCGGCGGCGCGGTCCTGGTGCCAAAAGAGGAGGGGGGCGCGGGCGGGGAGGCGGGGGGCGCCCGGGGGCCACGGGAGGAGCGGGAGGAGGTCGGGGAGGGCGCGCGCCTCGCGCACCTCCTGCACCCAGAGGGACCGCGCCGACTCGTCGGGCAGGGTGAGCGTCGCGCGCGCCGCCCGCGCGCCACCCGCGCCCCCGCAGCGGGGGTGGACGCGCAGGTCACTCAGGAGCGCGGCGGCGGCATCGAGGAGGCCGCGCGGCTCGCAGCCCGTGAGGGCGCACAGGGCGTCGCCGCCCCCGTCCTCACGCTCGCTCAGGAGGTAGAGCGCGTAGCCGCCGCGGGGGGCGGGCAGCGCGCCGTCGAGGGCTCGGATGAGCTGGGTGGCGTGCGTGAGGTCGCGGAGCGCGAGCGCCTTCATGGGGAGTCTCCTGAGCTCAGCGGGCGGGGGCGCGGGCAGGGGCAGCGTGGTCGCGCTGCAGAGGGGTGTCCAGGGTGGGGGCTGCGGCGCGCGGGTTGAGGCGCGTGAGCTTGACGGCGCCGAGCTCGTCGGGGGTGAGGAGGCCGCGGCCGATGAGGGTCTCTATGGCTTGGCGGTGGGCGGTTTCGTGTTCGATGGGGAGGGCGTCTTCGTCTGAGATGAAGTCTATGAGGATGTCTTTTTTGCCTGTTTCAAGATTGTAGATGAGGCGGATGCTGAGCTCGGACATGGTGGGCCTTGGGTGGTTACTGGGTGGTTACTGGTAGCGATTATAGGTGGATTATAGGTGGCGGATTATAGGTGGCAGCCTTTTCGGAGACACACCCAGAGACACGTCAAGGGATGGAACATATATTATTTTTTAGTTATGTGTCTCACTTTTTTGTTCAGTCAGGCTAATCGGCTTATCCATCGTTTGGAGATCAATTTTTGTGAGTTACCATAAATAAAAATAATTAATAATATCTAATATTTAAGACTTAAGTCTCACACTATCAGTCATCTCTGCGTCCCCCTCTGCGCCCCCCTCTGCCCGCCCCTGCCGGTGCCTGGATTGCTTCTTGCGAAGCGGAGCCCCCCCGCCCACTAGAGCACAGGAGGCTCCCCATGGGACAGCACCTCAGATTTCAGCCAGAGCCCTGGATGACACACATGGTGACCACCCGCTGCCTTGAGGGGCGCTCGCTCATGGTCCCAGACGAGCGTACGACGCAGATCATCACAGGCTGTTTCGCCTACTCGCAGCGGCGTTTTGAGGGGCGGGTCAAGCTGCATCACGTGGTGGCGCTCAGCAATCACTACCACGCCCTCGTGAGCGCAGAGGACCAGCCCGCGCTCTCAGCGTTTATGAGTCACCTCAACGGCTGCCTCGGGAAGGAGCTGGGGGTGATCAACGATGCGCACGGACACATCTGGCACCGCCGCTACGCCAAGCACGTGCTGCTCGACGAGGTAGCGCTCGTGGACGCCTACAAGTACCTGTTCGCCAACTCGGTGAAGGAGGGGCTCGTGGAGCACCCTCAAGAGTGGCCGGGGCTGCACGGGTGGGCGGCGCTGTGCGGGGGGCGAGCGCTCGAGGGAATCTGGGTGAACAGGACGGCGCTCAACGCGGCGCTACGGGCGGCGATTTCGAAAAGGCTGCCACCTCCAAAAGAGGCCGATTTCACCGAAAAGCTCACCCTCACCCTCACCCCTCCCCCCCTCTGGGAGCAGCGCCCCCCCGCCCAACTCCAAGCGCT
>VGTA01000837.1 GCA_016874875.1 Deltaproteobacteria bacterium
CCCCTGCGCCCCGCCCTGCGCCCCGCCCTGCGCCCCGCCCTGCGCCCCGCCCTGCTGATGATACTGAAACCCTGTTTGGTCATAGCGCGGCGTGAGCGGCGGGTCGCACGCCACCAGCAGAGCGAGCGGCGCGAGGCGCGCGAGGCGCGCGAGGCGCGCGCGCGCCGCTGAGCGAGAGAGGGGGGCCAGGAGCGCTAGGAGAGATGAGTGCTGCGCTGTCTTCATGCGCGCGCTCCGATCTGCTCGGCAGAGAGCCTTGATGCGGTGATGGGTCCAACATTAAGATGACCCGCACCTTACCACAAGGAGTCGAGGGCGGCGCAGGCGTCACGCGCCGCCTACGCCCTCAGCGCCTCAGGAGACCCATGCGCGCGACGCCCCGCTCCGCCCTCGCCCCCCCCCGCGCGCTCAACGGCCCCGCCAGCGCGCCCGCCCTTGGGCTCCCCCTGAGGCTCCCCCTGAGGCTCCCCCTGAGGCTCCCCCTGAGGCTCCCCCTGAGGCTCCCCCTCGCGCTCGCCCTCACGCTCCCCCTCTGCGCCGCGGGCTGCTTTGAGCAGCCCACGCAGCTCTACAGCGTAGACTTCACATCCTGCCTCACCCCCAGCGCGCCGCGGCGCGGCGACCTGCACGCGAGCTGCGCTGATGACCTGAGCACCTACATGGAGCTGCCCGCCCTCAACCCTCTCGCCTGCTGGCGCGTCCGCCCCGCGAACGGCGCGGGGGAGGAGCAGACGTTTGAGCTGCGCCGGGTGGAGGGGCGCTTTGCGCTCACTCAGGTCCTCGACCGCCCCCTCCCGAGCGTCATAGACATGGAGCTGTGGGTCTATCAAGGCTACGGGAGCTGCCGCGAGGCGCTGGCGGCGGACGCCGAGTGCGCCAGCGAGTCCTGCCTCCTGCACCTGCTCCGCGCCGAGGCGGCGCTCGGCGAGGGCGGGGCGCTGAGCTTTGTGGACGAGGCGGGCGTGTGTGACGTCAAGACGGGGCAGCCGCGCCTCCACGCCCCGTGCCCGGACGCCTCCCCCCCGGGCGGCGTTGAGCTGGGCGGCGTTGAGCCGGGCGGGGGCGCGCCGGGCGGCGTTGAGCCGGGCGGGGGCGCGCCGGGCGGGGGCGCGCCGGGCGGCGTTGAGCCGGGCGGGGGCGCGCGCCCCCCCTCTCCCTGCGAGGCGCGTAGCGCCGAGATCGGTCAGCCCTGCGTGGTCCCCGGCGCGCGCGGCGCCTGCGCGGAGGGGCTGTGGGCGTGCGACGCGATGGGCGAACAGCTGACGTGTGAGGCGCAGCGCGCGCCCTCAGAGGAGCCCCCAGAGGAGCTCTGCGACGGCGTCGACAACGACTGTGACGGCGTCGTGGACACGCCGAGGGCGTGCGCGGCGCTCATCACCGCGCGCTGTGAGGTGTGGCTGGCGTGGGCGGAGGGCCCTCAAGACATCGCGTCGGGCGGCTCGGCGCCCCACGCCTCCTGGGCGGGCTGCCCCGCGCTGGAGCGCCCCTTCACCATCCAGACAAGTATCCCCAGCGAGGAGGACGACGCCTCCTGCGTCTCAAGCGGCGGAGACGGCGCGCTCCACGCCCTGGGCGTGAACAGCGAGTTTGGCGACAACAGCCGCCTCGGGGTGATGTGGCGCTGCGGCGAGGCTCTTGGGGCGGGGGCGCGCGCGGACAGCGTGGGCGCGCCGCTCACGCCGGGGGAGCGGGAGGTGCTGGCGTGGGCGCATGAGCGCTGCGGCGTCTCGCTCTACCTTAACCGCTCTCAGCAGCTCGCCGCTCACGGCCTCTCGAGCGCCCCGCCCTGCCCTGCGTCCGCCTACACCCAAGAGTCGATGACCGACATCTGCGTCCTCAGCCCCCCGGGGCGTTTCGCCGAGATTGGGCTCAAGTGGGGCTTCAACAGCAACACGCACATGGGAGCGCGCTTCACCTGCAGCCCCGCCGGGGCCGCGGAGGGCGCGTCGCCTGGAATCATCGCGCGCGGCGACCTCATCAAGAGCGCGGTCAAGGTGAAGCTCGGCCTCACCAACACCTCTGTGGGCGACGCGCCGTACACCGACATCGAGCCGTGGCCGCGCTGCCTCTCCGCTGTTCAGAGCGTCTCCGAGCAGAACCTGTGGTGCGTGGACAGCGGCGAGAACGGCGCGGTGACGGCGGCGGCTGTC
>VGTA01000838.1 GCA_016874875.1 Deltaproteobacteria bacterium
GGTGGGGGCGGGGCGGGGGTGCCCGCGAGGGGGGGGGCGGCGGTGACGTCTGGCGTCGGGGAGACGCTCTCGGCGCAGCAGAGGAGCGCGAGCGCGGCGAGGGGCGCGAGGAGGGCGGCGGTGGGGCGGGGCATAGGGGAATCTGCGCCTCGGAGAGGATGGGGGGGCTCACCAGCACAGTACACAAAAAGTAGGCGCCCGGCACCTGTGATCGATCGCTCGTTATCCATCACCCGTGATCGCTCAGAGCCCGTTTCGGAATCGCTCATCACGCGGCAGGCGCGCCCGCGCCGCCGCCAGGGCCTCCGCGTACACGCAGAGCGTCTCCACGCAGAAGCGCAGGCGCTCCTCGGTGAGCGTGGGGCTGAGCGGCTCGCCGCCCTCCCCCTCCGCGGCGAGGCCCGCGAGGGCGCTTGGCTCGCGCACCTCGGCGCCCACCTCGCGCACGATCAGGTGGTCGGGGATCCAGCAGACGCGCGTGTTCTTGTAGGAGCTCATGCGGAGCTCCGCCACCGGGTAGGAGCCGCCGCGCCCCGAGCTCACCGAGACGATCAGCCCCGCCTTGTGCGCCAGCTCCCCGCCGTCGCACATCAGCAAAAAGTTCTTGGCGGCGGGGGTGGCCATGCCCGACCACTCGGGGGTGATCAGCACCACCGCGTCGGCGCCCTTGAGCGCGGCGGAGATGGGCGCCCACGCCTGGGCGAGGGCGCCTTCGGGGCGCCACTTGGACTCGTCCCACAGGGGGAGCGGGCTAGCGCCGAGGTCGAGGGTGAGCGCCTCGTGGGCGGGGTCGAGGGCGCGCAGGGCGGCCTCCACGGCGCGCCCCACCTTGGCGGACTGCGAGGAGGGGCGGTGGCTGGTGACGATGAGGGCGAACTTCATGGGGGGACTCGGGGGATGAGGGGGGGAGGGCGGGGGGGCGCCTAGAGCTCGGAGGCGGGGCGGCGCGGGGGGAGCGGGGGGAGGTCGGGGCAGTCGAAGGTGGCGTGGCAGGGGCGCGCGGCGAGCGCCTACCCGCCGGAGCGCAGGTACTCGCCGATAAGGTGGACGTGGAAGTTGCCCACGTCAAAGACGCGCACGTCCGCGCAGCCGCAGCCCTCGACCTCCGCGCACGCCTCCGCGCAGCGGCGCCGCGTCTTGTCGGTCATTTGTTGATGGCGATGGTAGCGAGCCCGTGGCGCGCGAAGTAGGGGCCGAGGTTGATGGCGTCGAAGCGGTTGCCCGTGTGACCGCGCCCCCCCCCCACCGGCGTCGGCGCGCCCGCGCCGCGCGCCGAGGCCTCCTTGCGCGGCACCACGAGCGTAAAGTACATGCGCTCGGCGCGCGCCGGCGCCGCCACGCGGTCGAGGTCGGGGGGCCAGGACTGGTCGTTCATGCGGAGGGGCTCGCCCTCGGCGTCCTCGCGGAGAAACAGCTGTGGGGCGATCTTGCGGCGCACGTGCGCCTCGAGCGCCGTGGGCGCCACCATCGAGGCGTTGATTCGCCGGCCCATGGCGGACGTGGGGTCGAGGCGGGTGGCGAGGTCGTTGGGGAGGGGGAGGTCGGGGAGGGGGCGGTGGAGGGAGTCGTGCTTGACCATCACCCGCGCCGCCGGGGCGGGGGCGAGGCCCTCGGGGGCGCCGCTGAGGCAGGAGGTGAGCGTGAGCGTGAGCGTGAGCGCGACAGGGGCGGCGAGGCGCGCCGGGGCGCGCCCGGGGCGGGGTGGGGGGGCGGGATGGGGCATGGGTGACTCGCGGGGCGCGGGCGGCGCTCGGGGCGCGCGCTGTCGTGTGGAGAGCTGGGTCAGGTGGCAGATGTTAGAGGATCGCGCTTGGCGCGGCACCGACATCTTTGCTTAGCTCTCAGCCCGCGCCGCTCAGAACCACCCCTGGGGCTCACCATGCGCTCTCCTCGCCTCCGCTTCTCCCCCGCCGCGCTCCCCGCCGCGCTCCCCGCCGCGCTCCTGCTCTCCGCCCTCGCGGGGTGCGACGCCGACTCCCGCTCGCGCGCCCTCCCCGACGCCGCCCTCCCCGACGCCGCCCTCTCCGACGCCGGTCCCCCTCAAGGGCCCGAGGCGCGCCTCCCCCTCAGCGGCGAGCGCGCCCTCCTCCTCACCCTCGACGCCGAGGGCGCGCCGCGGCTCCTCCTCAGCGCCGAGGGCGAGGCGCCGC
>VGTA01000839.1 GCA_016874875.1 Deltaproteobacteria bacterium
AACCCCTGCGTGGCGGCGTGGGCGGCCACGTAGGTGGCCAGCATCACCAGCCCAAAGGCGGGCGCGAGGGTGAGCGTGAGCGGCAGGTGGAAGGCGGCGCCCAGCGCCCACGCCCAGCGCCGCCCGCGCCACACCCCCCACGCCAGCGCCCCCTCCGCCGCGATCACCCCCACGGCGAGCGGCGCGGCAGGGAGGTGGGCGAGGAGAGCGCCGCGGAGGGGGGCGCGGAGGTCGAGCGCCGCGAGGACGGCGTCGGCGGCGTGCAGCGCGCAGCTCTGCGGGGTGGAGAGGAAATCGACGTTGACCTTGTGCAGCGCCGCCGCGAGGTACGTGAGCGCCCCCAGCCCCGCCGCGGCGCGCGCGTGCCCCCGCGCCGCGCCCGCGCCCCCCCGCGCCTCCGCCCACAGCGCCGCCGCGCAGAGCCCGAGCAGCCCCACCAGGAGCAGCGACTGCGTGAGCACGTCCCGGAGCTGCGTGAGCGTGTAGAGCTTGGCGAGCGCGCCGAGGAGCGGCGGCAGGGGGGCGAGGCGCGCGTGGGCGGCGCGGAGGCGCGCGGCGGCGCTGTAGCCGGGGGCTGGGGCGGGGAGGGCGGCGGGGGTGAGGCAGAGCAGCAGCCCGCTGGCGAGCGTGAGCGCGTGGGCGCCCCCCCAGCCGCGCTGCGCGTAGTCGAGCAGCCCCGAGTGGGCGCAGAGGGCCACGCCGAGCGCCCGCGCCCACAGCGCGGCGGGGGTCACGCGCCTGCCGCCCTCGGCGCGTCGCGGAGCGTGAGCGCCAGCCCCAGCGTGAGCGCCAGCAGCCCCGCCCCCGCCCACAGGGGCAGCTCGAGGTGCCGCTCAAAGAGCAGGCCGGCGAGGGCGGGCCCGAGCACGCGCCCGAGGGCGGCGGCGCTGTGGTTGAGCCCGAGCGCGTGCCCCTGCAGGTGCGGCGCCACCCCCCGCGACAGCAGGCTGCTGCGCGAGGGGTGCAGCACCCCCGTCCCCGTGGCCATCAGCAGCGCCAGCCCGAGCAGCGCGCCGTAGCTCCCCGCCCGCCCCACCACGGGGATGAGGGCGAACGACAGCCCCACCAGCGCCACCCCCACCTTGCACAGGCGCGCCTCCCCAAAGCGCCGCGAGAGCCGCCCGATCAGCCCCCCCTGCACCACGGTGGCCGCCACCCCCACCGCCACCAGGAAGTAGGCGGTGAGCGCCGACGCCTCCTTGGCGCTCGCCAGCGCGTCGAGCCCCCGCGGCGCCACCCACACCCGCTCGATGTAGAGGCCGACGGTCTGCTCCATCATGGCGAACGCGAGGGTGAAGGTGAGGGCGAGGGCGAGCAGCGCGAGGGCGTGGGGGGCGCGCAGGACCTCGGCCCGCAGCGCGCGCGCGCTCTGCGGCGGCCCCTCCTCGGCGCGGAGCGCGCGCGTCTCGGGCAGGTAGCGGGCGATCAGGGCGAGGTTGAGCAGCGCGAGCGCGCCGGCGGCGAAAATGGGCGTGGTGGGCGCGTGCTGCCCGAGCAGGCCGCCGAGCGCCGGCCCAAAGATGAACCCGAGCCCAAAGGCGGCGCCGATGAGCCCCATGCCGCGCGCGCGCTCGTGCGGTGCGGTGACGTCGGCGATGATCGCCTGCGCCGCCCCGAGGTTGGCCCCGCCGAGCCCGCTGATCATGCGCGCCACGAACAGCCCCGTGATGGTCTCCGCGGTGGCGAACAGGTAGTAGCCGAGGGCGATGAGCGACACGCAGCACAGCAGCGTGGGCCGCCGCCCGTGCCGGTCGGAGAGCCGCCCGATCACCCCCGAGCACAAGAACTGCATCAGCGAGTAGCTCGCCCCGAGCAGCGTGATCGTGGTGGGACTCGCCCCAAAGTGCTGCGCGTAGAAGGGCTGAATGGGAATCACCACGCCAAAGCCAAGCAGGTCGATAAAGGTGGTGAGGAAGGCGATCTTGAGCGGCGTCATGGGACTCCTGTGGGGGGCGCGGGGCGCGCGGGGTCTGTTCTATGCGGAGGCTCGCCTTTTCTCAAGACATCGGTTAAGGTGGAATGACGCGCCCCGCCTCGCCGAGAGGAGCCCTCGCCCGTGTCGCCCCCGCCCCGCCCATGACGCCCCCCGCCCGCCCCGCTCGACCATGAAGCCCACGCAGGCCTGGAAGCGCTGGTACCTCGAGACGCT
>VGTA01000840.1 GCA_016874875.1 Deltaproteobacteria bacterium
GTCGCTCAAGAGCAATTCGTCGCAGACGGGCCTGGCGCTCTACCCGCCGGGCGGCGCGGCGCGGGCGGCGAGCGACAAGATGGACCTCCGCCCCGAGCTGTGGCGCGAGGGGAGCGACCTCGACTTCTTCTACTTGGTGCGCGCGCAGAGCCTGCCGCAGGCGCTGCCCGGGCGCGGGCCGTCGTGGCCCGCGGGGGAGGGCGAGTGGCGCCCCGTGCCGCACCAGGACGTGGACCCGCTGCTGGCCACCTCGTTCTTGAGCGCCGACCGCGTGGGGGACGAGGTGCTGCTCACCCGCCTCGACGGCGACCGCCTGCAGCTCAACCTCGCGCTCGGGCGCGGGCGCCCGGGCGGCGACGAGGAGCGCCCGCTGCCCACCGCCCCCGCCGCGCGCGTGCCCCTCGGGCGCCTCTCGCCCACCCTCGGCCTCAAGGCGCTCGGGCGCCTCCTCGCCCCGCCCGTCGCCGGCGCGATGACCTGGGCGAGCGACCTCAACGGCCGCGGCCGCCTCGGCGCGTGGGGCGCCGGCGCCCTCACCGACCACCGCCAGTGGCTCGACATCGCGCAGGGGGAGGCGCTGCTGGTGGGCGGCGCCCCCGCCGAGGGCGCGCCGCGCGGCCCGGGCGGCGCCGCCGTGGCGCTCGGCGCGCTCCCGGGGGGCGACCTCGTTTTCGCCTCTCAGGCGCGGGGGGACGTGGGCGCGCTCACGCGCGCGCTCCTCGCCGCCGGCGCCACCGACGCGCTCCTCCTCACCGCCGAGCCCACCGCCGACGTGGGGGCGCTGCAGGCCTTCTACGAGTACCAGGGCCGCACCTTCTACGCGCTCCCCCCCCACGACGCCCTCCGCCCCGCCCTCCTCGGCGGCGAGCAGAGCGCCCTGGTGGGCGTGAGCGACTCCTTTATCCTGACGCAGCGCTCCTCGGCGCAGCGGGCGCGGTTCGTGGAGAGCTTTAAGGGCCTCGGGCAGTAGGGCGGCGGGCGACGGGCGGCGGGCGGCGGGCGGCGGGCGGCGGGCGGCGGGCGGCGCGGGCGGCGGGGCGCGCGGCACGAGCCCCCGTGGCGCTTATGTTGCGCCTGCCCCCGCGCTATGCTCTACCTGCTGAGCTACTTTGGGTCGGTGAATCTCGCCTATTTCCACCGCTGGCAGCGGCGCGGCATCGGGCACGCGATGGTGGTGAAGCGCGCTGAGGGGGGCGAGGGGGGGAGCGCCGCGGCGAGCAAGTACTCGCTCACGGCCGAGAAGGGCGGCGGCGGGGACGTGAGCTACCGAGAGGAGGTGTCGTGGGCGCGCCTCGGCGGGGGCATGAAGCGCTGGCGCGTGGCGCGGGCGGCGGGCGGGGCGTGGACCAACGACATCCTCGAGCGCGACCGCGCCTCCTTCATCCCCGCCAACGACTATGAGCGCATCGCCGCGCGCGTCTCGGAGTTCGCCGAGCTGCTCGTGGACGTGAGTCCCGAGCGCAAGCGCGAGGCGATCCTCGACCGCGTGCTCGCCGACCGCGAGCACCTCCGCCGCGCCCCGACGAGCTCCGCGGCGCGCGACCGAGGGGCGAGGGGGGCGGACGGCACCGGGCGACCTCAGCGCGGCAGAATCACCAGGTGGTTGGGCGTGGTCAGCAGGCGCGCGGAGGCCGAGAGCGGCGCGCTGAGCTTGAGCTTCTTCTTGCGCATGAGCTTGCGGTTGATGCCGTTCATCACGTCACCCTTGCGCTTGCCGAGGTTGGCGTTAAAGCGCCCGTCGGTGCAGCGCGGCTTGAGCACCAGCGCCCCGTCCTTGGGCGACAGGTAGGCGCTCACCGTGACGTCGAGCTCGCCGCCGGTGAGCGCCTTCTTCATGGCGCTCACCTCGCCCTTGCTCACAAAGGCCCTGTACTGCGACGGCACCGTCACCTTGACCCGCTCCCCCTTAAACTTGAGCGTCAGGCGCGCCTGGTTGCCCGGGAGGAGCGAGAAGTTGTGCACCGAGATGACCTGAAAATCCCCCGAGATCATCCCCTTCATCAGCTCCTTGCCCTCAAAGGGGTACGGCAGCATGCCCTTGATCGCCTGCGTGAGCGCCTCGGGGCCGATGAGGATGGCGCCGCCCTTGCTGGCGCTCAGGAAATCAACATAGTCGTCCTTGGTCTCCACCGCCGCGCTCGTGGCC
>VGTA01000841.1 GCA_016874875.1 Deltaproteobacteria bacterium
AGCCCGCCCTTCGCGCCCGCAGCGCCCTCGCAAGGAGCCTCCCCATGAGTCTCGGCCTCAACGAGCTCTACATGATCCTCGGCTTCGCCCTGTCGGCGTACGCCATCGTCGCCAACGACTCTATCCAGACGCTAGGCACCTTCATCGCCTCCAACCACCAGCGCCCGTGGTGGCACCTGTGGCTGTTCGCCTCGGGCATCCTCGTGGTGGTCTTGCTGTACAGCTGGCTCGCGAACGGCGGCGACCCCGCCTACGGGCGCCTCGAGGAGTTCCCGTACCGCCCCGGCTCCTATCAGCTCATCCACGTCATCCCCCCCATCGCGCTGATCATCTTGACGCGCTATGGGATGCCCGTGAGCACCACCTTCTTGATTCTCACCTTCTTCCACCCCGATAACCTCGAGAAGATGGTGGAGAAGTCCCTCCTCGGCTACGCGGTCGCCTTTGTGGTGGCCATCGCCGCGTTCTGGGTGGTGCACAAGACGCTCTTGGCGGTAGACCCCGACGCGGCGCACGCGGGGGAGTCGGAGGAGGCGCGCGCGCACCACACGCCGCTGTGGTCGCTGCTGCTCACGCTCTCCACGGGCTTCCTCTGGACGCAGTGGCTCATTCAGGACCTCGCCAACCTCTTTATCTACTTCCCGCACCACCCCGACCCGCTGCCGGTGGGGTGGCTGGCGCTCGGGCTGGGCTTGATGGTGGGGATGCAGGCGCTCATCTTCCGCAACGGGGCGGGGGAGATTCAGCAGATCGTGGAGCAGAAGTCGGGGGCGAGCGACGTGCGCGAGGCGGCGATCATCAACTTTGTGTACGCGGGCGTGATTCTCTACTTCAAGGAGCACAGCAATATGCCCATGAGCACCACGTGGGTGTTCTTGGGGCTGCTGGCGGGGCGCGAGCTGAGCTACAGGCTCGTGGAGCGCGAGTCGCTCAAGGGCGCGTGGCGGATGGCGCTCTCCGACCTCAGCAAGGCCACCCTGGGGTTGGCGGTGAGCGTGGTGCTGGCGGTGGGGGTGCCCTGGCTCTTCACCCGCCTCGGCGGGTGAGGGGGGGGGCGGGGAGATCCACGGCGACGCCCTCGTACTCGCCGTAGCGGAGGACGGAGGCGGGGCGGCTGAGGGCGACGTCGAGGCGGCGGAGATGGCCCACGATGTCGCCGCCGAGCTGTACGGCGGCGGGGGTGGTGAGCTCGACGCTGAACTCGCTGGCGAGGAAGTCCCACAGGCGCTTGTGCTGGTAGGTGCCGCGCCACATCTTGTCGAGGCGGAGGACGGGCCAGAGGGGGCTGAAGTCCGCCACGCGCAGGTGCATGAGGTCGGGGCGGGCGGCGGCGAAGGGGAGCGCCTTGAGCTTAAAGCCAAAGTAGGGGCAGGAGCCAAAGGTGCAGAGCTGGGCGGGCCCCTCATAGATCACCTCGCCGCGCCCGATCCGCGCGAGGACCTCGCCGGCGGGGGAGAGGCGGAAGGCCTCGGGGCCGTGGTTGAGAATCTTGACGTCCCAGCGCGGGCGCGTGAGGAGCATCTTGGGCACCGCCCACCCGATGCCGCTCACGAGGTAGGCGGCGAGGCCCTGCGCGAGGGGGCGCGTGAGGGCGCGGGCGCCGCACGCCGCGCGCCACCGGTAGTAGTGGTCGAGGATAAATGCGTCCCAGCCGAATCCCCCAAACGCGGCCTTCCGCTCCCCAAAGGCGCCGCGCGCGGTGGGGAACGAGAGGGCGGCGCGCCGCGCGCTCGGGGCGTCGCGCAGGCAGCTGTCGGCGGAGGGACTCTGCAGGAACGAGGCGATGGCGTTGCCCGTCCCGAGGGGCAGGATGCCGATGTCGGGGGCGCTGCCGCCGCGGCAGAGCTCGCTGACGCGGGTGACGGCGTGGCACACGGTGCCGTCGCCGCCGCCGGTGAAGAGGAGGTCGTACTTGCCCTTGGCCACTCGCTCGAAGGCGGCCTCGGCCTCGGCGAGGTTGGCGGTGACGAAGATGTCGGCGTTGGGCGCCTGTCGCCTGAGGGCCTGTATGGCGCGCGCGTTGACCTTGCGGGCGTTCTTGTTGAGCAGGATGGCTACTTTGAGGGCGCGGGGGGCGCGGGGGGCGCTCCGCGTCTTGTGGAGGCGGCGTCTCATGGGGGTAGCTCCTTGGCGGGGGGCG
>VGTA01000842.1 GCA_016874875.1 Deltaproteobacteria bacterium
GGGGGGGGGGGGGGGGGGGGGGGGGGGGGGGGACGCGGGGTGGCGGGGCCGTTGAGAATCTCAAGGATCTCCTGCGAGAGCCCGCCGCGCTCCGGCGAGGAGAGCGCGGCAGGGGCGAGATCTGAGGGCTTGCGAGGTGACTGGGCCATGAGTGATCCTCAACTGCAGACAGGCGAGCCATCAGAGCGCGGCGAACGCTCAGGGTCACCGAATGATAGACACGCCCCCCGCCCGCTCAGTCGAGGTCGCCGGCGTCGCTGTTCCCCGACGAGTGCGCCTTGAGCTTGTTGATCTCGATCTGCACGCGCATGTGCTCGGCGAGGTCCTCACGAAAGCGCACCTGTCCGGAGGCGATCTCGCGCAGGGCGGTGACCGCCGGCTTATTCTTGCTCTCCACCGCGGAGATCGCGTTCTGCTGGAGCTGGCGGAAGCGCTTGGCCGCGAGGTGGATCAGTGCGAAATGGTCTGAGACGTGCTCTAGGCAGTCCTCGATAGTGACGCGCGCCATGGGGGGCTCTCCAGAGATAGGGTGTTCACCAAACAGAACACGATATGATAGTGTCGCTCTAGCCCATTTGCAAGGGGGACTGATGAAGCGCTTTAAGTTTAGGCTCGCGGCGGTGCGGGACCAGCGGCAGGTCGTGCTCGACCAGAAGCTCGCGCGCAAGGCGGAGGCGTTGGCGGAGCTCGAGCAGGCGCTAGCGGAGCGCGCGCAGCTCGAGCGACTCTACCTGCAGACGCTGCAGGGCGGCCCCAAGGTGGGCGAGCGCTTTGACGCGCAGGTGGAGACCTGGCGCCAACTGCAGCTCTTCTCGCTGCGCGAGGAGATCATGCTCAAGGACCGCGAGCTCCTCAAGCTCCAAGAGCGCCTCGAGCGCGCGCAGCAGGAGGTGACCGAGGCGCACCGCGACCTCAAGGCGATGGAGGTGCTCGAGCGCAAGGACCGCGAGGCGTGGCAGCACGAGTACAAGGTGCACGAGCAGAAGGAGACCGACGAGGTCAACACCACGCGCTTTGGGCGCTGAGGCGCCGCGCCTCACACCTTATGCGAGATCGCCTCCATGATGATCTTCACCGCCAGCGCCTCCGCGTTAGCGAGCTCGATGTCCTCGGGGACGCGCTGGCCGTTGGTGGTCCACGCGATGGGGCAGCCGGTATACTGAGTCACGTTGTAGAGGGTGCCGAGGGCGTAGGTCTCGTCGAGCTTGGTGATCGCCACCATGTCGTAGCGGAGGGGCGAGAAGCCCTCCACGATGGGCTTGAGGTCCTGCTCGCGGGTGTTGGCCGCCACCGTCAGCACCGTGCGCCCGCGCCACCCCTCCCCAAAGAGCTCCGCGAGGAGCTTGAGCTGCCCGGGGGTGCGCGGGTTGCGCCCCGTGGAGTCCACGAGC
The DNA here is from genome assembly GCA_016874875.1 of Deltaproteobacteria bacterium. Classification (GTDB taxonomy): domain Bacteria; phylum Myxococcota_A; class Bradymonadia; order UBA7976; family VGTA01; genus VGTA01. Next base: position 1,392 of record VGTA01000842.1, read on the forward strand.
ACGAGGGGCGTGGAGGCCTTGTCCACGAGCGCCCAGAGCTCCTCGGGGTTGCGCGCGGCGCTCGACGGGCAGTCGAGAATCTCGGCATAGCGGCTGAGCTGCTCCACGGCGGCCATGCGGAAGGTGTCGGTGCTGATGAGGGTGACGGGCAGCTCGTGGGTGAGGTGGGCGTGGGCGGCGATCTTGGCGATGGTGGTGGTCTTGCCCACCCCCGTGGGCCCCACGAACGCCAACACGTTCTTCTTGCCCTCAAACCCCTTGAGCGGGTCCACGCAGGGGATGCGCTGCGCGAGCACCTGCCCGAGCTGCGCGAGGATGACCTGCTTGTCGAGCTGGTTGAGGCGGAGGCGCGCCTTGGTCTCCTCCACGAGGTCCTTGGCGTACCTGCGGTCCACCCCCGCCGCCTGGAGCTGGCGCTCAAAGAGGGCGAGGTGCTCAAAGGCGGGCCCCGGCGCCCCCCCGCGCTGCGCGCTCTGGATGTAGTGGACGATCTCCCCGAGCCGCTCGGTGACGAAGTGCATCGCCTCTGGCGCCTGCCCCCCCGCCTGCCCCCCCAGCGCCTGCAGCGCCACGAGGGTGGCGTCGAGCGCCCCGCCCTGCCCGCCGCCCTGCCCGCCGCCCTGCCCGCCGGGCGCGAAGGGAATCTGCGGCGCCCCGCGCCCTCCCAGATTCGCCCCCTGCGGCGCCCCCTGCGGCGCCCCCTGCGGCCCCCCCTGCGGCGCCCTCTGCGGCGCCCCCTGCGGCG
>VGTA01000843.1 GCA_016874875.1 Deltaproteobacteria bacterium
GGGGGGGGGGGGGGGGGGGGGGGGCGGCGGGGGGGGGGGGGGGGGGGGGGGGGGGGGGGGGGGGGGGGGGGGGGGGGGGATTCGCGCATGGGCTGTCCTTGGAGGTGAGCGGCGGGTGAGGGGGACCTTAGGGAATGTGCGGGAGTGGTTTGGAAAATCAAAGCTGAAAAATCAACGCTTAGGCGCTTTGGTTGGGTGATCTCGCCTGCGCTGGCGCCTGTGCTCTGAGATGTGCTCTGAGAGGTGCCAGGCACTCGTTATGTGTTCGCTTTACATGATGAAATCGACCACTCCACTCTCCTAAGGTCGCCGCACAAGCGGCGCGAGGGGAGAGGGGCGCGGCGGCGGCGGCGAGGTGGCGTAGAGACAGCGTAGAGGCAGCGTAGAGGTAGCGTAGAGGCGGGGGGGGAGGCGAGTTCGCGCAGAGCGGAGGCGTGATCGATTTTTCGCATAACTTAAGAGCACATAACGAGTGCCTGGCACCTCTCAAGGCCCCTCTCAAGACCCATCAGATCCCCCTCAGCCCCCCTCACCCCAGCCGCTCCAGCAGCCCCCGCGCCACCTCACTCCCCAGCTCCGCCGCCAGCCCATACCACCGCCGCGCCTCCCCCACATCGCGCCCCACCCCCGCCCCGTCCTCATACATCTGCCCCAGATACACCATCGCCCACTCATGCCCCCGCCCCGCCGCCTCCGAGTACAAGCGCGCCGCCTCCTCAAGACTCTGCGGCACCCCCAGCCCCTCCACATGGAGGCGGGCGAGGTGCGCGAACGCGTCCGCGTCCCCCTGCGCCGCCGCGAGCCCATAGAGGCGCGCGGCCTCTAGAGGACTCTGCGCCACCCCGAGCCCATCCTCATAGAGGAGCCCGAGGTTGCACTGCGCCGGCGCGTACCCCTGCGCCGCCGCGAGCGAGTAGCTGCGCGCCGCCTCCTCTAGACTCTGCGCCCCCCCCCCCCCCCCCCCCCCCCCACCCCCTAGGTTGTGCTGCGCCTCCGCCACCCCCTGCGACGCCGCGCGCGCATACCACGCGCGCGCCTCCTCTGGGCTCTCCGCCACCCCCTCCCCAAAATAGAGCTGCTCACCGAGGCGGAGCTGACCTGTGGCGTCCCCCTGCTCCGCCGCGAGGCGATACCAGCGCGCCGCCTCCGCGTCATCATGCTCAAAGCCCTCCCCGTGCCGATACGCGGCGGCCACCGTGAGCTGCGCGGCGAGGTCGCCCTCCCCGGCGCGGCGGAGGGCGGCGCGGAGCTGCGCGGGGGTGAGGGCCTGGGGCGGCGTGTCGCGCGGCGCGTCGCTCACGGCGACACCTCCGCCCACAGGAAGCCGCGGAACTCGCCGAGGGCGAAGCCGGTGGCGGCGTCCTGAGGGTAGAGGGCCCGCAGGCGCTCCCCCACCCCCTCCCCCAGCTGCGCCCCGTGGCACTGCAGGCAAGGCGGCTGGATGTAGATGGGCTCGAGCACCCCCACGCGCCCCCCCTCGAGCGCCCTCGTCAGGCGCGCCGGGCGCTCGCCCTCCCGCGTCCCCGCGTACGCCCTGAGGGCGCCCTCCATCCACGGGCGCGCCGCGTTGGCGGGGCTGCGGGGCTTATGGCTCACCCGCCCCACCGCCACCCCCGCCGCCGCCGCCGCCGTCACCTGCGGCGCGCTGAGCTGGCAGGCGTCGAGCGCGCCCGCCGCGCCCCCCGCCTTGAGCGCCCCGAGGAGCGTCTCCTTGAGCGCCCCCCTCACCCGCGCCATGGCCTCGAGGGCGGCGGCGGGGGGCTCGGGGGCGGGGGCGGGGGCGGGGGCGGCGGGGGCGGGGGGGGCGGGGGCGGGGGCGGGGGCGGGCTCCTCAGCGCGCGCCGCGGAGGCGAGCGCAGGGGCGAGGCTGAAGAGAAGGCTGAGGGCGGCGCTGCGGGCGGCGCTGCGGGCGGCGCTGCGGGCGGCGCTGCGGGCCGCGCAGGAGACGCGCTGAGGCGCAAGGGATACGGGCATGAGGATTCCTTAAATCAAGAGGAGGAGGCGGCGCCCGAGAGAAGCGCACATCGCGCGCTACATATACCCTCTCGCGCGCGGCAGATGAAGCCCCGCGCGCCCTTGCCAACCCCCCGCTGATCCACTACACCTCGCCCACCCCCCCGCCCGCCCGGAGC
>VGTA01000844.1 GCA_016874875.1 Deltaproteobacteria bacterium
TCGCGCGCCGCGCCCTCCGCGAGCGCGCCCGCCGCCTCCCCGCGCGCACGGTGCCACAGCGGCAGCGCCAGGAGCGCGCAGAGCCCGAGCCCCGCCGCCGCCCTCAGCCCCCACCTCATATGAGATCTCGCCGCGCGAACACCCACGACGCGCACAGCGCGCACAGCGCGGCGTAGGCGAGCGCGCTCAGCCCCGCGCTCCACAGGTAGGACGCGGGCAGCGGCGCCCCGCCCCCGTAGACGGCCTGCGCGGTGGCGTCATAGAGACTCAGGTCCGGCAGGAGCGTGAGCGCCCGCTCGGCCAGCTCGAGCCCTAGCGACGACTCGCCGCGCCGGAGGGCGCGCTCGTGGAGCGCCTGCAGGTCGCCGCTGAACCGCCCGGCGAGCGCCGCGCCGAGCGTGAGGCCCGCCGTCACCAGCGGCGTGGAGAAGCTGCTCAGCAGCAGCCCGACGCCCAGCACGATGAGCGACTCCAGCCACGCCAGCGCGAACCCCTGCGCCATCACCCACTCCACGGGCAGCCCCTGCCGCCACGCCAGCAGCCCCCAGGTGAGCGCGCACAGCGCCACGAGCGTGAGCGTGGTGAGCGCGTGCCCCAGCAGCTTGCCCCAGAGCAGCGCCGCGCGCGGAATCGGCTTGCTGAGCAGCGAGAAGGCGCTCTTGCGCTCGAGCTCGCGGTGCAGACTCGAGGCGCTCAGCCCCACGCTCGTGAGGAGCGCGAGCGTGGACGTGAGGAAGAGCCCGAGGTCCTTGAATAGGCGCTCGTCTTGGTTGACGGAGGCGTCGCTCATCACCTTGAGCGCGCCGAAGAGGGCGAGGCCGAAGAGGGCGAGCAGGGCGTTGAGCCGGCTGCGCGTGGCGGCGCGGAAGGCGGCGCCGGCGAGGGCGAGGGTGGCGGGGAGGGCGCTCATGGGGCGGGGACTCCTGGGGCGGGGACTCCTGGGGCGGGGACTCCTGGGGCGCCTCCTGGGGCGGGGGGCGCGAAAAGGTCCTCGAGGGTGAGGCGGACGGGACTCACCGCCACCACCTCCGCCCCGCCGCTGAGGGCGCGCGTGAGCGCCTCGGGGAGCGCCGCGGCCGGCAGGCGCAGCGCCCACTCCCCGCGGTGCGCGCGCAGGTGCTGCGCGGGCGGCGGCGCGCCGAGGGCGCCGAGCGCCTCGCGGAGCGCCTCGCTGGCGCCCCGGAGCGTGAGGTCCATGTGGGTGACCTGGGCGGCGAGGTCGCGCATGGGCGCCGTGTGGGTGACGCGCCCGGCGCGCAGCACGGCGAAACGGTCGCAGAGCGCCTCCACGTCGGGCAGGATGTGACTCGACAGCATGATGGCGGCGCCGCGCGCCCGCTCCTCGAGCAGCGCGTCGCGCACCTCGCGCCGCCCCTGCGGGTCGAGCCCGCTGAGCGGCTCATCGAGCACGATGAGCCGCGGCGCGCCGATGAGCGCCTGCGCCACCCCCACGCGCTGGTGCATGCCCTTGGAGAGGCGCCGCAGGGGGCGGTCGGCGGCGTGGGTGAGCCCCACGCGCGCCAGGAGCTCCGCGGCGTGTCGCCGGCGCCGCTGGGCGGGGACGGCGTGGAGCGCGCAGAGGAGCTCGAGCACCTCGAGGGGCGTGAGCTCGTCGTAGAACACTGGGTTCTCGGGCAGGAAGCCCACCCCGCGCCGCGCCTCGGCGTCGCGCGCGGGGCGCCCGAAGAGCGCGGCGCGCCCCCCGCTCGGGTGGATGAGCCCCATGAGCATCTTCATCGTGGTGCTCTTGCCGGCCCCGTTGCCCCCGAGCAGCCCAAAGACCTCGCCGGGCGCCACGTGGAGGTCCACGCCCCGCACCGCCTCCACCACCCGGTGCAGCGGGCCGAGCGGCAGGCGACGGAGGCCGGGGAGGGGGGCGAGGAGGCCGAGGTAGAAGGTCTTGTGGAGGCCGTGGGCCTCGATGGCGGGCGGTGCGTGCATGGGTGATTCGCGGGTGAGGGGCGGGGGGGGGACGCTCTAGGAGAGAGACGCTCTCGGGGGGGGTCCGCTCTTTAGGAGTACACTATAGGGAGCGCCGCGCCGAGCGTCACCCCCGCCGGCGCGCTCGGCCCCGGCGGGGCGTGCGGGTCGATGTGGCACGCGTGCGCGTACACCTCCACCCCCGCCGCGC
>VGTA01000845.1 GCA_016874875.1 Deltaproteobacteria bacterium
GGGGCGGCGGCGTGAGGGGCGCGGGGAGAGGCGCGCGCACCCTCAGCCCTCCGCGCCCTCGTCGGCGACGTTGGTGAAGACGAGGCGGCTGCGCAGGCCCGTCTTCTGAAAGCCGAGGCGCTTGGTGGTGTTGAGCACGAGCGGGGCGCGCGTCTGCGCCTTGATGGAGCCGTCCTGCTCCACGGCGTCGCCCTTGACCACGAGGGGGCGGTAGACCATGAGGAGCACGTCCACCACATCGCCCTCCTCCACCTTCAGCAGCGCCGACTCCTCGTCGCTGAGGGCGATCTGGTAGTCCACGCTCACTACGCTGGGGTCCACCACGGCGAACGACACTTCGGGGTTGTCGAGCGACTGCAGGTAGTGGACGACGCCGGCGCCCTCCTCGTTGTGGAAGAGGCTGTAGCGGGTGCAGCCCTCAAAGCCCGGGAGCTGGATGATGCCCTTGGGGAACGTCAGGACGGTCTCGGGCTGGACGGTGATGGTGCCAAACTTGCTGGTTTCGAGCTGCATGAGGGGCTCCTGGCGCGGCGGGCGCGGGGGCAGTGTGTGTGAGGGGCGCGCGGGTGAGAGGGCGGTCCCCCCCACAATGCACCTTCGGGCGACGGCGTTCAACAGCTTACTGCGCCCGCCCCCTCGCTGCGCCCGCCCCCTCGCCGCGCCCGCCCCCTCGCCCCGCGCCGCGCCCACCTTGAGCCCCCTCAGTCGGCGCGAGGCCGAAAGAACACAAAATCGAGGCGCTCGTTCTTAGGGCTCTTGGCGTTGGACTCCGTCGGCGCGTAGTCGCCGCGCCCGAGGGTGCTCACCTTGACCTCCGCGCTCTTGAGGAGCGGGCGCAGGGCGTTGAGCGCCTCGTCGGCCATGCGCTCGGTGGCGGCGAGCGCCTTTTGGCGGCTGCCCATCGAGTAGGTGTGCGCCTCGATGATCACGCGCACGTCTGGGTAGGCGCTCATCAGCGTCGCCACGTCGTCGAGCAAGAAGAGCTGACGGCGGTCGAGCTTGCCCTTGCTGTGGAGGCCGCGCAGCGACACCACCACCCCGCGCCCCTCCATCGCCGCCTGCCCCCCGCGCACCCCCTGCGCGTCGCGGAGGAGCCCGTCCATGCGGCGCTTGGCGCCCTCGCGCGCCTGGAAGCGCTCAAACTCCGGGCGCGCCGCCGCCGCCGCCGCCCGAAAGTCCAGCGCCGCGCCCCGCGCGAGCTGCGTGGCGGCGGCGGCGTTCCCCTGCGTCAGCAGCGACTCCGCCGTCTTGAGCGCCCCCTGCGCCTTGGCGTAGGGCGCGGCGGCGAGCTCAGCGGCGCGCAGGGCGTCAGCCTCCCGCTGCGCCGCCGTCGCGTCGACGAGGGCCTGCTGATAGGAGATCTCCTGCTGCTGGCGCTGTGCGCTCATCGCCGCCTGCGTCTGCGCGCTCTGCGCCCGCAGCAGGCGCGCCCGCTCCGCCTCCATCTGCAGGAGGGCGTCGCGGCGACTCTGCGAGTGCGCGCGGAGCGCCTGCGCGCGCTCAAGGCGCTCCTTGGCGGTCGCCATGCGCTGCCGGAGCCCGAGGTAGCTCGCCCGGCGCTCCGCGGCGCGCCAGGTGACGCTCGCGAGGGTGACGTAGTACTCGCTCTCCTCGGGCTCGTTGTCGTCGTGGAGCTCCTTGGCGCGCTCGTAGTACTTGAGGGAGTCGCTGATCAGGTCGGGGCTCGCCCCCTTGAGGCGCTCGAGCTCCGAGGAGCGCATCTGCTGCTCAAAGCTCACCATCTCGGGGGTCTTGTAGCGGGGGCCGCACCCCGCCAGCGGCCCGAGGGGCGCGGCGAGGAGGGCGAGGAGCGCGAGGGGGCTCAGGAGGGCGCGCGGTGAGCGGCGAGCGGGCTGCTTTGGCATCGGCGGAGTCCTCATCAGTTGGGCGTGGGCGCGGGCATAGGCGCGGGAGCAGGCGCGGGGGCGGGCGCGGGGGCGGGCGCGGGGGCGGGCGCGGGCGCGGGCGCGGGCGCAGCGATGGGGACGGGCGCGGGGGCGGGCGCGAGAGCAGGCGCCGCAACGAGGGCGGGCGCGGGCGCCGCGGGGAGCGCCGGGGGCGGCGCCGGGGGCGCCACCACGCCGCCGAGCTGGCGCTCGAGCTCCACCACCCGCTCGCGTTCCACCT
>VGTA01000846.1 GCA_016874875.1 Deltaproteobacteria bacterium
CCCCCGCGCGCGCCCCCTCAGCCCCTCTCCCCTGCGCGCGCGCCGCCTGCGCGTCCACCACCGCCCAGTCGGGGTCATTAGGCGCCAGCGCCGCGCCGCGCGCCCGCGCCCAGCGGAGGAGCCCCCCCTCCCCGAGCGCCGCCGCGCACAAGCAGAGGTGCGTATACACCGTGACGTCCGCCGTCCCCGCCGCCAGCGACAAGAACACCAGCAGCGCCTCCTCCGCCGCCCCCGTCAAGAAGAGCGCGCGCCCGAGCGCGTAAGGCGCGTCCACACAGAGCGCGCGCAGCTTAATCGCCTCGCGGCGCGGACTCGCCAGCGCCGCCGCCAGCTGCCCCGCCGCCTCCGCGTGCCGCCCGAGCGCCCCGAGCGCCTCCGCGCGCCGGAGGTGCGCGTCGAGCAGGAGGGGCTCCCCCGCCAGCGCCACGTCCGCCAGCGCCACCGCCACCTCATGCAGCCCCACGCGCGACGCGCAGAACGCCGCCGAGCAGCACGCGATGGGCATCCACTCCTCCGTGAGCGGCCCGCTCGGCAGGGCGGCGACGAAGCACTCGAGCGCCTCGCGGTGCCGCCCGAGAATCTTGAGGTGATTGGCGAGGTTATAAGAGGAGAACGCGCTCCGCTCCTCGCGCGCCGCCCGCTCGAGGAGCGCCAGGCGCGCGTCCTTGCGCTGCGCTGCCCACACCGACGGCACATAGCCATAGTGGAGCACCCGCGCCGCCGCCCGCGCCGCCGCCAGCGGGCGCCCCTCCGCCGCGTGCGCGAGCTGGTTGTGCACCACGCCCCCGTACGCGCCCAGGGCGCGGCGGAAGAGGCGGACCTGCCACTGCAGGTTCGCGGCGCGCTCATCGGCGTCATCGGTGCTAAAGTTGACGATCGTGAACTCGTACGCCTCCGGCGCGCCGGCGCCGAGGTCGAGGGCGCTGAGCGCCGCGGCGCTCCCCTCGTCGAGCAGCTCATCCCCGTCGAGAATCAGCACCCACGGCTCCCGCGCGTAGGAGAGCGAGATGTTGCGCGCCTTGGAGAAGCTGCCCTCCCAGGGGTGGTGATAGACCTCCGCCCCCGCCGCCCGCGCCAGCGCCGGCGTGCCGTCCACGGAGCCGGTGTCCACTACCACCAGCTGCGCCGCCACAGCGCGCGCGCGCTCTAGGCAGGCGCTGATGAGGCGCGCCTCGTTCTTGACGATCATGCACAGCGAGATGGGGCGCGGAGTCACGGCGCTGGGGAGAAGTTCAAGATGAAGGGAATCGCGCCGATGTCCATCCCGCCCGCTAGCTCAAGGAGCTCCACGATGTCGAGCTTGGTGTCGAGCACCACGTAGTAGAGCTGATTCGCCCGCGCCTCAAACGTCAGCTCCGCCCCGCGCGGCGTCAGCCCCGTCAGCCCCAGAATCGACTCATCGCAGTAGTCCGTGGCGCCGAGCAGGTCCTCGCAGGCGCCCTGGCGCACATAGAGGACGGAGGCGAAAAAGCTCAGCTCCGTGCTCAGGCGCACGCGCTGCGTCTGCGGGAGGCGGAACGAGAACACCACCTCGCTGCCGAGCGGGGTCTGGAGCGCCAAGAGGAAGTCCCCGTCCCCCCCCGTGCACTCAAAGGCGTAGAGCACCTTCTGCGCGTTGTCGCCGTCCGCGCTGTAGACGCCGAACGAGGGCATCTGGATCGGCGCCGCGCAGGTGCCGCCCATCAGGGGGCCGCTGGGGTTGGTGGGGTCGGTGGGGTTGGTGGGGTCGGTGGGCGTGGAGGTCTGCCCCGCGCACACCCCCTCCATGCACACGCCGCCCGGGGGGCAGTGAACCGACTCGGTGCAGCACACCGGGGTGGCGGGGAAGCCCTCATCCACCTGATTGTCGCAGTCGTTGTCGACCCCGTCGCACACCTCGTCGCGCGTGGGCATCTCGTCGGGCACGCACATGACCGACTGCGTCATCTCGTTGCAGGCGAACGCGCCGGGCGTGGAGCAGCCGTCCACGCGGGTGAAGCAGCGGGCGTCCACGTTAAAGCCCTCGTCGGCGGTCCCGTCGCAGTCGTCGTCGTGCTCATTGCACGACTCGCGGGGCGACGCCGGCGCCTCCCACACGCCGCGCGTGCAGCGCTCGTAGCCGCAGGTGGCCTTGAGGCGCAGGTCGC
>VGTA01000847.1 GCA_016874875.1 Deltaproteobacteria bacterium
CTGTAGCTGTGCTTAAGTGCTTGACGCATAATGGGGTCTCCCCGGTGGAGGGTGCGCGCGCACTATAGCCCAAGCTCAGGGCGCCTGTAAACCCCGCGGGGCGAGCGAGGTGAGCGCCGCGAGGCTGAAGGGGGAGCCCTCGCCGTAGATGGCGGCGCGCGCGGAGGCGTAGAGCTCGGGCTGCGCGTCAGCGAGGCCCCGCAGGAGCTGCTTGAGGTCGCGGCGCTTGGCGTCAGGGAAGCTGTCGCACACGGGGCAGTCGATGGGGCGCAGGCCGCTCTGCGCCACCCACGCCTCCACCCGCCGCTCCTCCACGAACAGCAGCGGGCGAATCGTGGTCACGGGCTCGTCCGAGGCGGGGGTCGCGGGCTTGAGCGGGTCGAGGGTGCGCCCAAAGAGGAGGTTGAGGAAGAAGGTCTCGAGGGCATCGTCGAGGTGGTGACCGAGGGCGAGCTTGCTGTAGCCGCGCTCCGCGCACCAGCGGTTGAGGATTCCGCGACGCAGGCGCCCGCACACGGCGCAGGGGATCTGCCCGGGGCGCCGCTGCTGCTCCACCACCGACCAGGTGTCGCGCGTGATGACCTCGCACGGCACCCCGAGGCGCGCGAGGGCGGCGTCGAAGCCGGCGCGGTCGAACCCCGGCTGCTGCTGGTCGAGGTGAATCACCTGCAGCGTGAACGGCAGGTCCTCGCGGCGGCGGAGCTGCTCGAGGGCGCAGATCAGGAGCAGCGAGTCCTTGCCCCCTGAGCACCCCACCGCCACGCGGTCCCCCGGGGCGATGAGCGAGAAGCGACTCACCGCCTCAAAGACCAGGCGGCTGATCTCCTTGGTGGGGATGGGGGCGGGGGCGGGGGCGGGGGGGGCGCCGCCCTCCTCGGCGGAGGGCGCGCGGCGGGCGAGCGGCTCTGTGATCTGAATCAGCATCTCGGCTCCTCTGCTGGGCGGCGCGGGGCGGGGCGGGGCGCGGGCTGTTTTAGAGCTTCGTTGATTTTTTTTCTAGAGCACCTTGAATAAAGCCCGCCGCCCGTTGTTCTGTGTGGAAGAAGAGGGGTGCCGAGGGCGCCTCCTCGTCGCGCGCGCCTCCGCGCCCTCGCTCGCTATCGCCCTCCGCCCGCCAGTCCACCCTCAAGCCCCCTCAGCCCCCTCAGCCCCCAAGGTCCACACCATGCGCAACGCCCTCTCGCTCATCAGCCTCAGCGCCCTCAGCGCCCTCGCCCTCGCCTGCGGCGGCGACCCCAAGGAGAACTCTGACCCATCGTGCAGAACGTGCCCGAGTGGGTCCTCAGCCAGCCCCCGCTCTGCGGCGTCGGCATCCAGAAGGTGCGCGGCAACCTCAACTTCGCCAAGGACGCCGCGCAGTCGAGCGCGCGCGACGACCTCGCCCGCCAGATCGAGACGCGCGTCAAGAGCATGATCAAGCAGTACAACCAGGAGGGCGGCACGGAGGACGGCGACATCTCGGAGGAGCTCTCCACCAAGGCCTCGCTGAGCCTCGCCAAGCAGACGCTCAACGGCTCGGTGCCCAAGAAGGCGGACGTGCGCGACGGCCAGTTCTACTCGCTCGTGTGCCTCGAGCCCGGCGCGCTCACGGACGCCATCGACAAGATGAAGACCCTCGGCGAGGCGCAGCGCAAGGCGCTCGCCAAGCGCGCGGCGGTGGCGCACGAGGAGCTCAAGGAGGCGATGGAGAGCTACGACAAGTGAGCCTCCTCGCCTAACCTCCCGCGCGCCTCGCGCGCCCGCTCGCCCGCTCGCTGAGCGCTCAAGAGCCCCCGCCCCGCCCGCCGCTGGGCGGGGGCTCTCGCTTTCACCACCGCCCGCGCCGCGCGGCCCCTGTCGCGACGGAGACCCGCCATGCCCCTCAGCCCCGCCCGCCGCGCCGCCGCGCGCCTCCTCTGCGCGCCCCTCCCCCTGCTGGCCGCCTGCGGCGCCCCCGCCCCCGCCGCGCCCGACCAGGAGGCGCTGAGCGCGCCGCGGACCGAGCGCGTGGTGTCCACGCGGGCGCGGCCCGCCCAGGGCTGCTCCCCCTCTAAGGTGGGCTTCCCCCCACCCCCACCCCCACCCCCGCCCGCCCCCGCCGAGCCCCCCGCCCTCGCCCCACCGCCCCCCGCCGAGGCGCTCGCCCT
>VGTA01000848.1 GCA_016874875.1 Deltaproteobacteria bacterium
GTGGGGCTGGTGCGCGGGGGGGGGGCGCTGTGGCTGCTCGCCCCCCCCGCGCCCCCGGCGGCGGGGGCGCTCAAGGAGCGACTCGCGGTGTGGCCGTGGGGGGCGGCGGGGGTGACGCACCGCCTCTGGGAGCGCGTGTGGGCGCGCGCAGAGCCGCCCGCCCCGCCGCCCGCCCCGCCGCCCGCCCCGCCGCCCGCCCCGCCGCCCGCCCCGCCGCCCGCCCCGCCGCCCGCCCCGCCGCCCGCCCCGCCGGCGGAGGGCGCGCCTCGGGCGCTGGCGCTGGCGCGTGCCCTCTGCCGCACGCCGGAGCAGGCCAGGGCGGTGGAGCTGGCGCTGGCGTCGTGGGGGCGGGCGGGGTCGAGCGCGGTGTCGCTGACGGCGCACCGCGGGCGCGGGAAGACCTACGCGCTGGGGCTCATCGCCGCGGCGCTGCTCCTAGAGGGCGCGGAGGAGGTGGGCTTCACCGCGCCCACCCGCGCCCCGCTCGACACGCTCCTCAGCGCGGCGCGCGCCCTGCTCGCCCTCGCGGGGGTGGAGGCGCGCTTGGCGGCGGAGGGGGGGCTCCGCGCCCCGCACGGGGCGCTCACCTTCGTGCCCCCCGAGGCGCTGTGGGCGCGCGGGTGGCGGGGGGGCGCGCTGCTGGTGGACGAGGCGGCGGGGCTCCCCGTGCCGCTCCTCGAGCGCCTCCTCGACCTGCGCGCCAAGCTGACCTTCGCCACCACCACCCACGGCTACGAGGGGGCGGGGCGGGGCTTCTCGCTGCGCTTCCGCCCCGCCCTGCAGCGGCGCGTCAAGCGCCTCTACGAGCTCGAGCTGACCACGCCCATCCGCTGGGCGCCCGGCGACCCGCTCGAGGCGTGGAGCTTTGAGGCGCTCCTCCTCGACGCCGCCGCCCCGGCGGGGCGCCCGGCGCCGCCCCTCGACCCCGCGCGGTGCGAGCGCGTGGAGTGGGACCGCGCCGCCCTCGCCGCCGACGAGGGCGCCCTGCGCGCGGTCTTTGGGCTCCTGGTGAGCGCGCACTACCGCACGCGCCCGAGCGACCTGTGGCGGCTGCTCGACGCGCCCAACCTGCACCTGCTCGCCCTGCACGCGCCGCGCGAGGAGGGCGGCGCGCGCGGCGAGCCCCTCGCGGTCGCCCTCCTCAGCCTCGAGGGCGCCCTCCCCCCCGCCCTCGCCGCGCGGCTCTACGAGGGTCGCGAGCGCCCGCGCGGGCAGCTGCTCGCCGCCAATTTCGCCGTCCACCTCCACCGAGAGCGCCTCGCCACGCTGCGGCTCGCGCGCGTAGTGCGGATCGCCACCACCCCGCGCCGCCAGGGCGGCGGGCTCGGCGCGGCGCTGCTGGCGTGGAGCGAGGAGTGGGCGCGGGCGCGCGGCGTGGAGGCGCTCGCCTCGAGCTTTGGCGTCACCGAGCGGCTCCTGCGGTTCTGGCGGCGGGCGGGGTTCAGCCCCCTGCGGGTGAGCGTGAGCGAGAGCGACATGAGCGGCGAGCGGTCCGCGCTGGTGACCAAGCCCCTCACCGCCGCCGCCGCCGCCGAGCTCAACGCCCTCGCCCCCGAGCTCTGCCCCGACCTGCTCGAGCAGCTCCGCGGCCCCCTGCGCGACCTAGACCCACAGCTCACCCTCACCCTCCTGCGCGCCCTGCCGCCGCTCCCCGCCCCCGCCCCCCACCCCGCGCTCCCCCCCCGCGCCTGGGACGCCCTCGCCGCCGCCGCCTACGCCGGCCGCGCCTATGAGCTCTGCGAGGGCCCAGGGCGCGCGCTCGTGTCGTTCGCGCTCGCCTCGGAGCGCGCGCGGGGCTTTGAGTCGCCCCCCCCCTCGCCCACGCCCGAGGAGGGCGCCCTGCGGGCGCGCGCGGCGGTGTGGCGCGAGGGTGGACCGCAGCGCCTGCCGCCGCCGCTGCTCGAGCTCCTTGTGCTCAAGGCCCTCCACGGGCGCTCGTGGGGCGCTGTGGGGCGCGCGCTCGGGGTGGAGGCGGAGGTGGTGTTGATGAAGGGGCTGAACGCGGCGCTCCGCCCGCTGCTGGCGGCGTACGCGCCGGTCGAGGCGCTTGAGCGGGCGGCGCGGTTCCCGCGGTTTGGGGTGGGGGGGCGGCTGGAGGGGTGGGGGGGGAGGCGTGATG
>VGTA01000849.1 GCA_016874875.1 Deltaproteobacteria bacterium
CCGCCAGCCCCTCGTTGAGCCACAGCGGCACCGCCCCGCGCGCGCCCCCCGGCGACAGCGCCCCCACCGCCAGGTGCGCGAGCTCGTGGGCGAGGGTGCGGCGCAGCTCCGCGGGGGGCGCCTCGTGTAGGTAGATGGCGCGCGCCTGCGGGTACGCCAGCCCGTTGGCCCACTCCGGCGGCGCCCACCCCTGCTCCGCCTCCGCCGCCGCCCGCATGCGCGCCGCGCTGGCGTGCAGCGACACCCGCGCCGCCGGCGCCGCCGCCCCGAGCCGCGCCTCCACCTCGGCGCGCGCGGCGGGGAGGAGGGCGCGCAGCTCGCTCAGCGCGCGCGCGCTCACCCCCTCGCCCCGCGACAGCGCGTCGGGGGCGGCGCGGGGGGCGCGCGCGTCGGGGGCGAGCGCGGCGGCGCGGCGCGCCCCCGCGTCGAGCAGGCGCCCGGGCGCGCGCCCCGCCCCCGCCGCCCACACGAGCGCCACCCCCGTGAGGGCGAGCGCCACGCTGATCAAGAACAGCCGCAGCAGCGCCGCGCGCGCCTGGCGCCGCGCGCGCCGCTCGAGCTTGGCGCGCGCGAGCCGAGAGAGTCTGATTCGAGCGTCTGTGGTCATAGGGCGTCCTCGCCGCGGGGGTGTACGCGAGAGGGTGTGCACCGCCGCGCGGGGGCGCAAGCGGCCCCAGCGAGGGCCCCCAGCGCCTTAGGCGCTCCAAGCCAGATGATCAGCGCGCGCCCATCAGCGCGCGCCCATCAGCGCGCGCCCATCAGCGCGCCGCTCAGGCCAGGACCTCGCCCGCCCCGAAAAAGCGCTTGAGCTCCGCCTCCGCCGCCTCCGCCGAGTCGGAGGCGTGGACGATGTTGCGCATCTTGTCCTCGCCGAGGTCGCCGCGGATGGTGCCGGGCGCCGCCGCCTTGGAGTCGGTGGGGCCCACCAGGTCGCGCACGCGGACGATGGCGTCCTCGCCGCGGAGCGCGAGCGCCACCACGGGCGCCGACTGCATAAAGCCCTCGACCTCGGGGTAGAAGGGCTTGGCGGCGATGTGCGCGTAGTGCTCGCGGAGGGTGGCGGCGCTCAGGTGCTGCATCTTGCAGCCGATGACCTGCAGGCTCGCGCCCTCAAAGCGCTTGATGGCCTCGCCGATGAGGTTCTTGGTCACGCAGTCGGGCTTGAGCAGGACGAGGGTGGTCTGAATCATGGTGTGACTCCTGTGGAGGGCGCGTCGCCCGAGGGGGGCCGCGGCGCCGGGGGGGCGCGGGTGGCGCCTCTTTAGCCAAAGTCGGGGCGAATGGCAAGCAGGTCATCGCGCGCGCGCCCCTTTTTGTGTATTTTTTGCCCCGCCCCACCCGCCGCCCGCCGCCCCCCAGAGAGGAGCATGACTCCGTGCCACGCCTCCCCGCCCGCGCCCACCCCCGCGCCCGCGTCGCCCTCAGCACCCGCAGCGCCCGCAGCGCCCGCAGCGCCCGCAGCGCCCTCTGCGCCCTCTGCGCCCTCTGCGCCCTCTGCGCCCTCATCCTGAGCGCCCACGCCCACGAGCCAACGCCCGCCGCGCCCGCCGCGCCCGCCGCGCCCGCCGCGCCCGCCGCGCCCGCCGCGCCCGCCGCGCCCGCCGACGAGCGGCGCTGGGAGCTCAGCTTTGGCACCACGCAGCTCTTTGAGGGGTGGTTCGGCGACGACGAGCTCGACCTGCCCGTGTCCTCCGCGACGCTCATGCTCTCGCGTGACCTCACGGGCTGGCTCAACGCCTGGGCGATCTTTAACCTCCCCCTCGTCCCCGCGCAGGTCGTCACCCAAGACGGCGCGCTCAAGACCTCCCGCAGCGCCCCCGCCCTCCTCGTGGGACTCAGCGCCGACCTCCTCGACGCGCGCGTGTCGCGGCGCGACAGCGTCAAGCTCGAGCTCGGCGTCTACGCCGGGCAGGTGCTGCGCTCCGGCGGCGCCACCTTCCCCCTCGGCGCCCTCCGCGCGGTGGTGCTCAAGGGCGGCGACACCACCCTCTACCTCGGCGTCTCTGGGTCGCTCTTCCTCGAATCGGTGGGGCTCGTCTATGGCGTCGGGCACAGGTTTTAGGCGCTCTCGCCCACGACCCCGCTCACCCTCACCCTCACCCTCACCCTCACCCTCACC
>VGTA01000850.1 GCA_016874875.1 Deltaproteobacteria bacterium
CGTGCAGTTAAAGGTGTCGGCGCCGATGAAGTGGGCGTTGGGGGTGTAGGTGACCACGCCGGTGGCGGCGACGGCGGCGACGGCGCCGCGGGCGCCCTGAGTGCAGCTCACCAGCGTGAGCGAGTCGGTGTTGGGGGCGGGGTTGGCGAGGTCGGGGTCAGCGTCGTTGAGCAGCACGCGCACCGTACCCGAGGAGTCCTCCGCCAGCGAGAGCGCGTCCGCCGCCGCCACGGGGGGGTCGTTGACGTTGGTCACCGTCACGGTCACCAGCGCGGAGGCGGTGAGGGCGCGGGCGTCGCTGATGGTGCATGAGAAGAAATCCACCCCCACGAAGTTGGCCGCTGGGGTGTAGGAGACGGCGCCGGTGGCGACGTTGGCGGACACGGCGCCGCGCGCGCCCTGGGTGCAGCTCACCAGGGTGAGGGGCGCGGGGTCATTGTCGCGGTCGTTGTCGAGGACGCGGACCACGCCCGTGGCGTCCTCCGCCACGGTGAGGGCGTCGGGGGTGGCGATGGGGGCGAGGCTGTCGGCGCAGCTCAGACCGTCGCCGGTGTAGCCGGGGTTGCAGGCGCAGGTGAAGGCGCCGCGGGTGTTGGCGCAGGTGGCGTTGAGGTGGCAGCCGTCGAGCTCGCGGGCGCACTCGTCGATGTCCACGCAGGTGATGCCGTCGGCGGCGAGCTCGGCGCCGCTGTTGGGCGGGCAGGCGGCGCGGCAGATGGTGCTCTGCGGGTCACACTGAGTCGACGCGCAGGCGTCGCCCGCGCCCGCGCCGTCCCAGTTGGCCTGGTTGAGGTTGGAGACGAGGGGGCAGTTGTCGAGGAGGTCGAGCACGCCGTCACCGTCATCATCGTCATCGCAGGCATCGCCGAGGCCGTCGCCGTTGGGGAGCGCGCGGTCGGTGTTCTGCTGTGCGCTGTTCCTCACGCGCGGGCAGTTGTCCTCCGCGTTGCGGCGCCCGTCGCCGTCGAGGTCGTCGTCACAGGCGTCGCCGTCGCCGTCGAGGTCGAGGTCCTCCTGCGCGGCGTTCACGGCGCGAGGGCAGTTGTCTGAGGCGTTGAGCACGCCGTCGCCGTCATCGTCCTCCTCGCAGTCATCCCCCACGCCGTCCTGGTCGAGGTCGAGCTGGAGGGGGTTGGGCACGAGGGGGCAGTTGTCGGCGAGGTCGAGCACGCCGTCATCGTCATCGTCATCGTCGCAGGCGTCGCCGTAGCGGTCGCCGTCGGTGTTGATCTGGTCGAAGTTGGGGGTCAGGGGGCAGTTGTCGGAGCTGTCGTCGTCTAGGACGCCGTCGTTGTCATTGTCGTTGTCGCAGGCGTTCCCCTCACCGTCATTGTCGGAGTCCTGCTGGCGGTCCACGCAGGCGCGGGCGAGCGTGACGCCGTTGAGGGTGACGGGGGGCAGCACGTCCGCCACGCTCTCACAGACGCCCGCGTCGCGCGCCGAGATGGGCCCCTGCGCGGCGATGAGGCAGTCGTGGTCGGTGTCGCAGGAGATGGCCTCAAACGAGACCTGCGCGCCGGCGCGCCGCAGGTTGGGGGCGTTGTAGTTGGCGACGAGGGGGCAGTTGTCGATCTCGTTGCTCAGGCCGTCGCCGTCGGTGTCGTTCTCGCAGTCGTCGCCATCGGGGGTGTTGTTGGAGTTGTTCTGGTCGGGGTTGGGCACCACGCGGCAGTTGTCGCGCGCGTCGGGGACGGCGTCGGCGTCATCATCCTCATCACAGGCGTCGCCGAGGGCGTCGCCGCCCAAGAGGCGCTCATCGGTGTTGAGCTGATCGGCGTTGGGCGCGGCGGGGCAGTTGTCGACGTCGTTGAGCACGCCGTCGCCGTCTAGGTCATCATCGCAGACGTCGCCGAGGAGGTCGCCGCCGAGCTCGTCGCGGTCGAGGTTCTCTTGGGCGGGGTTGGGCGCGCTCGGGCAGTTGTCGGCGTCGTTGAGCACGCCGTCGCCGTCGAGGTCCTCATCACAGTCATCGCCGAGGCCGTCGCCGTCGGTGTCGGTCTGCGCGGGGTTGGCGAGGTCGGGGCAGCTGTCGGCGTCGTTGAGCACGCCGTCGCCGTCGCGGTCCTCATCGCAGAGGTCGCCCTGGGCGTCGATGTCGCGATTCT
>VGTA01000851.1 GCA_016874875.1 Deltaproteobacteria bacterium
TCGGCGTCCCCCCCCGCCCCCTCGGCGTCCCCCCCCGCCCCCTCGGCGTCCCCCCCCGCCCCCTCCGCGCCCCCCGCGCCGCTCAAGGAGGCGCCCACGGCCGCCCCCGCGGAGCTCATCCCGCCGCCCCTCGGGCGCGCGTTCCGCGTGATTCCCAAGGGGGCGGCGCCGGCGGTGGCGACGCAGTCGTTTGAGGAGCTCGAGGCGGCGCCCCCGAGCGCCGCGTGGGGGGAGGGGTCGTCGGAGTCGGAGGTGGTGAGCAGCTGCGCGCCGCCGCAGATGGTCAAGCTGCCCCCGCCGGAGCCCGACGAGCCGCCCGCCGCGCCCGAGGTCGACGAGGTGGAGTGGGACGAGTCGCTTCTGCACGAGGGCGCCCTCGGCGAGGGGGGCGAGCACGAGGAGGGGCCCCTCAACGCCCCCGCCCTGTCGCAGGCGGCGCGCGAGATGGCGCGCGATGTGCGCGCGGTGCCCATCTCGTACGCGCCGCTGCTGCGCTATATCCTCAGCCGCCCCCTCGACTGCGCCTACCTGCTCGGCTACCTGACGCCTGAGTACATGGGGCGCTGCCGCGCGTTTGTGTATGAGGAGCCGCGCGCCGACGCCCCCGACTACGTGGAGGTGCAGGCGCTCTTGTTTGAGTACACGGGGCTGAGCGTGCCCACGGTGTGGACCTTTGGCGGCACCCTCGAGGTGGAGGCGATCATCGCCCACGCCTACGGGCAGCTCCCGCGCCGCGTGTACTTCAACCTAGAGGACCACCACCTGCAGGCGGTCCGCACGCACTACGCCGTCCGCAACCGCAAGCCCACCCTGCGCATGGGACTCCGCCGCCCGCACTACCGCCCCGCCTCCTCGCCAGAGGGGGTGGTGATGCTCAGCCACAAGGACACGGGCGGCATCATGCGCCTCTACGCGCAGTACCCCGACCACCTCTTTGAGCCCGCGCAGCTCGACACGGGGCTCTACTGCGGCGTGCGCGACGCCGAGGGGCAGCTGGTGAGCGTGGCGGGCATCCACCTGCTCAACCAGGAGCTCAACATCGCCGCGATCGGCAACATCGTCACCGACAAAGAGCACCGCGGGCGCGGCCTCGCCACGCGCTGCGTGCGCGTGCTCCTCGACGAGCTCTTTAAGGGCGTGGAGAACGTGGCGCTCAACGTCACCGAGGACAACCGCCCCGCCATCGCCTGCTACGAGAAGTTCGGCTTCCGCACCACCTCGCGCATCATCGAGGCGTGGGCCAAGCTGCGCTGAGGTCGCCGCTGGCGTCGATGGTGAGCCAGCGCCCCTCCTCGGGGCCGAGGAGCGCCCAGGCGAGGCGGCCGTGGAGGGCGGCGGGGGCGGGGGTGAGGGCGGTGGCGTCGAGCCAGCCTCGCGCGCGGGGGGCGGGCGCGGGGTCGCCGAGGGCGCGCGCGCGCTCCTCGGGGGAGGGCGCCCACACCAGCGCGTGGTCGAACCAGCCCATGGAGGGGACGGCGAGGGCGGCGCGGGGCGGGGGGGCGGCGAGGGCGGTGAGCGCCACGTGCGCGGCGCGCCCCGCCCCGCGCAGGGCGTGGGCGGCGAGGGCGCTGAGGTCCTTGCAGTCCCCCGCCCCGCGCGCGAGGGTGAGCGCGGGCGGGGCGGCGTCAAAGCGCCTGAGCGGGGCGGGGGCGTAGCGCACGCGGGCGCGCAGCCAGGCGTGGAGGCCCGCGACTCCCCCCGCCCGCGCGGCCCCCGCCGCCCCGCCGAGCGCCGCCGCCCCGAGGGGCGCGCCTCCCCCGAGGCGCGCCCAGAGCCAAGCGGCGAGCGCCCCCCAGGAGGGGGTGGTGCTGAGGTAGAGCGCGCCCCCGCCCGCGGGCGCGCGCCACCGCCGCTCCGCGCGCCCCGCCCAGCGCCGCGCCCCCAGCGCCTCGCCGCCGAGAGCGGCGAGGGGCCACCCCGCCGGGGCGGTGACGGCGAGCGTGAGGCGCGCGCCCGGCGCCGGGGGGGCGCCGCTCAGGTGCGCCCACCAGCCCCCGCGGTCGGGGGCGGGCGGCGCGGGGCGCGCGAAGCGCAGGAGCCACACGACGGAGGGGCCGAGCGCCACCCACGCCCCCCCCCCCCCCCCCCCCCCCCCCCCCCCCC
>VGTA01000852.1 GCA_016874875.1 Deltaproteobacteria bacterium
CTCCTCTAGAGCCCTCTCCTCTAGAGCCCTCTCGTGATCCTCCCCCCCACGCCCCAAGGAGCCCCCATGGACGCCGCCGACGCCGCCGCCTCGCCGCCCCCGACGACGCCCCCGACGACGCCCCCGCCGCGCCCCGCGCCCCACCGCGCGCCGCCCGCCCTGCTCAACCAGGCGCTCGCGCTGCTCATCACCGCGGGGCTGCTGGGGTTGCAGTGGGGGGCGAGCGGGGCGCGGGGGTGGGCGCTGCTCGCCTACGCGGCGCCGTTCGCGCTGCTGGGGCTGCCGCTCTACACGCTCATGCACGAGAGCTTCCACAGGTGCTTCCACGACCGCCGCCTGGTCAACGACCTCTACGGGGTGGCGCTGTCGGCGCTGTTCCCCGGGCCGTTCTCGTTTATGCGGATGACGCACGCGGGGCACCACGGGCGCAACAGGACGGACGTGGAGCTGTTTGATGGCTATTATCCTCAAGACAAGCTGTGGTGGAAGTTCGGGACCTACTACTTTCTGTTCTTGGGCGGGTTCTGGTCGCTGCTGCCGCTGGTGGTGGTCTTGATGCTGGTGTACCCGCCGGCGCTCTACTCGCGGCTGGTGCAGGAGCAGCCCGAGAGCGCGGCGATGGTCAACGGGGTGCCGCGGTGGCTGGTGCGGCGCATTCGCCTCGAGTGCGCGCTCGTGGTGGCGGCGCAGGGGGGGCTGCTGTGGCTGGCGGGGTGGGACTGGGTGAGCTACCTCGCGCTCTACGCCGCCTACGGGTTCGCCTGGTCGTCACAGAACTACATCACGCACTCCGGCTCGCCGCGGCACGTGCTCAACGGGGCGTTCAACCTACAGGTCAACCCGCTGTACTCGGCGCTCATCCTGCACTTCAACTGGCACCTCGCGCACCACCAGCACCCGAGCGTGCCGTGGCTCTATCTGCCGCAGTACAACGACGAGACCCGGGCGCGCCCGAGCTACCTCGGGGCGTGGCTGCGGCAGTGGCGGGGGCCGCGGCCCTGCGCGGAGCCGTGCCCGCGGGGGGGGGCGCGCGACCCTGAGGGGGCGGCGGAGGCGCGCTGAGGCGCCCCCCGCCGCAGGAGCCGCCCCGTGCGCCCGCCGCCGATTCCCGCTCAGCTCAACGCGCTGCTGTCGCTCGCCCTCCTAGCGCTCATGCCCGCGGCGCAGGCGCTGGCGGCGCGGGCGTCGTCGCCGCTGGGGTGGGGGCTCTGGGCGCTGTGCTTTGGGGCGCTGATGATGCCGCTCAACGGGCTCATCCACGAGGCGGAGCACCGCATGCTGCACCCCCGCCCCGTCGTCAACGAGCTGCTCGGCGCCGCCCTCAGCGCGCTGTTCCCGTCGGCGCTCAGCTTTACGCGGCACACGCACCTGGGGCACCACAAGCGCAACCGGAGCGACGACGAGCTCTTTGACCAGTACTATCCACACGAGCGCCGGTGGCGGAAGGCGCTCTCGTTCTACTCGCTCTACCTGGGGCTGTTCTGGCTGGTGGTGCCGCTCGGGTGTCTGGCGGTGGCCTGCGTGCCCCGCGGGGCGTGGCGCCGCCTGGGGGGGCGGGCGGGGCGGGCGATGGTGGAGGGGCTGCCGGCGCGCCTGCTGGGGCGGGTGCGCCTGGAGTGCGCGCTGGGGGGCGCGGCGCAGTGGGCGCTGTGCTGGGGGCTGGGGGGGTCGCTCGGGTCGTGGCTGGGGGTGTACGCGGTGGCGGGGGTGGTGTGGTCGTCGCAGCAGGGGCTGGTGCACGCGGGGACGCGGCGCCACGTGGTGGAGGGGGCGCGCGACCTGCGCCTGCCGCGGGCGGTTGAGGGGCTGTTCTTGTCGTGGAATCTGCACCTGACGCACCACCGTCACCCGCGCGTGCCGTGGGTGCATCTGTCGTCGCTGAGCGCGCCTGAGGGGCGGGCGCCGTATGTGTTGACGGCGGCGCGTTTTTGGCGCGGGCCGACGCCGTGTGGGGAGCCGCCGCCGGGGGGGGGAGGGGGGGAGGGTTAAATAGGAAGCGGTTCCGGTTTGAGCGGGGTTCCATCTCGTCCACGCCCAGAGAGACGGATCAGAGGAGCGCGCGCCCCGCTCGTGCGGACAGAGCAGTCGCGTCTCACAGAC
>VGTA01000853.1 GCA_016874875.1 Deltaproteobacteria bacterium
CCCCCGCCACCGCCGAGGACCACCGCCGCGCGGCGCAGCTGGCGCGCGCGGGCGGCGCGTGGTCCGAGGCGGCGCGCGCCTTCGAGGCCGCCGGCGACCCCGCCGCCGCCTTCTTGTCGTGGCGCGAGGCGGGGGAGGATGAGGGCATCGCGCGCCTCGCCCCCCACGCCCCCGCCCCTTCGCGCGCCGCCCGCGCCGCGTTCGAGGCGGCGCGCGAGGGCGTGGGTGGCGGGTGGGCGGGGCGCGAGTGGGCGGAGGTGCTGTCGCGGGGCGGGCGCGTGGAGCCCGAGCTCGTGTCGGGGCTCTCGGCGGCGCGTGAGCGTTACGAGGGGCGCCTGCGGACCCTCGGGGAGCGCGAGCGCGCCCTCGAGGGCGAGCGCCGCGGGCTAGAGCGTGAGCGTGCGCGGGTGTTGGAGAAGGAGCGCGCGGCGCTGGAGCGCGAGAGGGGTGTGGAGGCGCGTGAGGAGGCGCTGCGGGAGCGTGAGCGGAGCGTTTTGGAGCGCAAGGGGGCGCTGGATGACCGCGAGCTGGAGCTGATGGTGCGGGAGGAGGTGGTGGTGGAGCTTGAGCGCCGCGGAGCTGAGCGGGAGGAAGAGCGCAGGGCGGCGGAAGAGGATGCGGAGCGCCTGCGGGCGGCGTGTGATGAGCTGGGGCGGCAGCTGGAGGCGGAGCGAGGGGTGGGCGCGGAGATGAAAGGGCTGTTGGAGTCAGCAGAGGCGGGGCGACGCAACGCGGAGCGGTTAGCGGAGGGCCTGCGCGCGGAGCTCGCCGAGGCGCGGCGTTTGTTGGAGGCGGAGCGTGTGGCGGGTGTTGAGCTCAAAAGACAGCATGAGTCTAAGGTGCTGGCGCACCAAGACGCCAAGATGTTGGCGGAGCGCCTCACGGAGAGGTTGGCGGAGCACCTCGCGGAGCTGGCCGAGGTGCGGCGTTTGTTGGAGGATGAGCGGGTGATTGTCGTGGGGCTTAAGGAACAGCGAGAGTCTGCGGAGCTTAAGTATCTTCATTTGCGCGAAGAGTTTGAGTGTCTACGCGTGGAGCTCTCCGAGGCGCTTCGATTGCTCGAAGTGGAGCGCATGGCGTGCATGGATCTCAAGGAGCAGCAGAAGTCGGCGGAGGCAGAGCGCCAAAGCGCGGTTATAGAAAGAGAGCGCATACATGCGGAAGTCGCAGATATGCGCCGTTTGCTTAATCTCTCATCGCTGTCGGTTCAGTCTCAGCACGCTGTCATAGACGAGGCAGAGGCGATTAAGGGTGGTGGTATGAAGGTTTTTGCGCTCGCCGCTGAACTCGATATTCACTACAATGTTTTGCTTGAGTATTGTTCGGATCTCAATATCAAAGGCACGACCGGGCTCAACGCTGTCTTGAGCCTTAAAGATGTGGCGCGTCTTAGGGCGAGCATCGCTGAAGGCTTGAGGGTCTTTGAGTTAGCTCATGAGCTTGATATTTCCGAAGCGGAGATTATCAGTCGTTGCATGAAGCTAAAAATTATAGGCGTGACTAAGTCCAATTCGCTCTTGAGCAAACAATCTGAGGTGCGTCTCAGGGATTCATTGGCGACGGTCCGCGCGACTCATATGAAGCCTTTGGTAGAGTCCGATACGCCTGTTTTGGTTCAAGTAAATGATGAGGCGCAGGTGATTGATCAGGTGCCGCAGGCGGTTGATGTCCGTTTGTGTTCGGTGGCTGGGGTGGAGTTTAATATGGTGCACTGCCCGCCGGGGGAGTTCTGGATGGGATCTCAGGACGGGGTGGGTCGTAAGAATGAGCGCCCGCGCCACCGCGTGGAGTTGACGCGGGGGTTCTGGATGGGGCAGACGCAGGTGACGCAGGGGCTGTGGGAGGCGGTGATGGGTTCGAACCCGAGCTTCTTCAAGGGCGCGACGCGGCCTGTGGAGCAGGTGTCGTGGTTTGACTGCGTGCGCTTCTGTAACAAGCTGAGTGAGCTTCAGGGGCTGGCGGTGGCGTATCGGATCGGGTCGGGGGATCAGCCCTCGGTGAGGCTTGATGTGCGGGCGGCGGGGTATCGCCTGCCGACGGAGGCGGAGTGGGAGTACGCGGCGAAGGCGGGGACGGAGCTGACTTATGCGGGGGGCAA
>VGTA01000854.1 GCA_016874875.1 Deltaproteobacteria bacterium
ACTCCGCGATTTCCTCTACCAACAGCCAACGGTCATCCATCGAAAAGCTTCTCCCGAGTAGTCTGACAGGCACTGAACGCACCACGCCTGAGCATACGAGCACCGCGAGACTAACAACACCCCGACCCGATTGTCAACCGGCGCCCATCGGCTTTGATGAGTTCCGCTTGGCGACGATGCCTAGACGCTTGGCGCAGAGCGGCTCCCGCGGCGACCCTACTCCCCCGCCCGCAACCCCCGCTACATCTTCAAGCGCGGCAGGGACGGCCGCTGGGGCCTTCGCGGCGGCGTCCGCGCTCGGCTCGGTGTCGAAGGGGACGCCCGCGGCCGCAGGTCTTGGAGTCGAGCGCGCACGGCATCCAGTCGAACAGCACCGCGTCGACGATGGCCGCGTGCTCGCCGTCGTAGAGCTCGCGCTTGAAGTCGACCTTGCTGGCGCAGAGCAGCGCGCCGCGCGCGCGGACCGCCGGCTTCTCGCCCCCTCGCGTTCTCACGCGACCTAAAGCCCAGAGAGCAAAAAATCCAAAAATTTTTGACACCCCGCCCCCGGTGCTTATTGACTCACGGCCGCCAAAACTAAACACCGAGATGTCAAAATGAACAGACAAACCAAAACAGACTCAAAACGTGACCATTCAGCCCACTCAACCCCTCCCAACCGCGTCGTCATCATCGGCGGCGGGCCCGTGGGGTGCTGGACGGCGCTGCAGCTCAAGCGGCGTGACCCCCACCTTGAGGTGATCGTCTATGAGAAGCGCGAGCGCTACCAGCGCGACCACATGATGAGCGTCCGCCGCGCCTCCCTCCTCGACGGGAGCGCCCGCGTGGGCGACCTCCTCGATGACCCCCTCCTCCGCGACCTCCGCGCCGCCAACAGCTCCGCCGCGCACCTCGCCCCCTCCGGGCGCGTGCGCCGCGAGGCGCTCCCCCCCGTCCTCTACATCAACACACAGACCTTCGAGTCCATCCTCCGCCGCCACTGCGAGGCGCTCGGCGTGCAGGTGCGCTGTGAGGAGGCCTCCTCCCCTGAGGCGCTCATGCGCGCACACCCCGGCTGCCAGCTCTTTATCGCCGCTGACGGCGCACACAGCCAGATGCGCGAGGCGCTCTTTGGGCCCGAGGGCGTGCGCCGCGAGGACCTCCTCTACACCGTTGACATGAAGTATCTGGCGGAGGGACAGGCCCGCTACATGCGCGCGCCCACCTACAGCGACCTCGACCACATCATCGTGGAGAGCGTGGGGCGCGAGGTGCCCTCCCCCGCAGGCGGCGTGACGCAGGTGGGGTCGCGCGCGATGGTCACGGAGGACACCTTTGACGACGTGGGTGAGGCCACCTTCAAGGACCCCATCAGCCTCGACCAGCTCAGAGCGCGCGCCCCTGAGCTCGCTGAGGACCTCACGCGGTTCCAGGCGCTCCGCCTCCTCCGCACCGGCGAGCGCGCCGTGCCGGGGAGCGAGGTGATCTCGCGCGTTAAGCTCTCGCGCTACTCCGCCGTCGAGTTCGCCGCCCTCCTCACCGCCCCGAGCGGCGCCCAGGCGGCGTGGTTCCTCGCCGGGGACGCCGCCATGGGCGTGCCCTTCTACCGCACCGTCAACATCGGCCTCCGCGCCGCCTCCCGCCTCGCCGCCACCGTGAGCGGCGCGGGGGGGCTCGCGCGCAAGGTGCGCGCCCACCGCCTCCGCAGCCGCCTCACGCGCGCCAAAGAGTTCGGGCTCGTGAGCTTTAAGCTCTCGGGGGCGCTCTTCTACCGCGACTGGCTCCGCCCCGCCGCCCGCCGCCTCGGCTGGGTGGGGCGCCTCCTCGCGGCGCCCGTCTCCCTCGCCGCCCGCGCCTTCCCGAGCGCGCGCCTGATGTGATATGTGATGGGGCGCGCGAGGGGCGCGAGGGGGCTATGTGAGCAGCGCCGCTCGCTCTCGCCCCGTCATCTCCCGCCGCCCCACCCGCACGCGGTCGAGCGAAAACGCAAAGAGCCCCGGCGGGGCGACCACCGAGGCTCTCTCTCCACCGCTCACGCTCAACGCGCGCCGCGGCGCTGCACAGCTCGGGATGAGGGACTTGAACCCCCGACCTAGTGATTAACAGTCACCCGCTCT
>VGTA01000855.1 GCA_016874875.1 Deltaproteobacteria bacterium
AGCGGGCGGAGAGCGGGGCGCGGGGGGCTGTGCGGCGAGGGTGGACTTGGATCGGGCGCTCCTGAGACGCTTGGTTTTGGCGTCCTGATCGTTCATGATGTTCATGAATAGAACAGTCACACGCTCGTTGCGTGCGCGCTCGCGCCGCGCTACGCATAGACCTGTGCAGTGAAGCACACGCCCCCCGCCCACATCCACACCCCCACGCCCACCTCCCAAGGACTCTTCGCCATGACTCAGCCGACCCCGCGCCCGCGCCTCTCCCTCTCTACCCTCCTCGCCCTCCTCGCCCTCCCCGCCTTCCCCACCTGCCTGTCGGGGTGCCTCGGGACCGGCGAGAGCGGCGGCTCCGTTGAGGCCAGCAGCTCATACGAGGAGGAGGAGTCCTACGAGGAAGAGTTCTATGAGGAGGAGTCCTACGAGGAGGAGTCCGAAGAGAGCGAATCGACCACCATGACCACCACGACCACCACGACCACCACGACGGGCGGCGCGGAGGGCGGCGCGGAGGGCGGCGCGGAGGGCGGCGCGGAGGGCGGCGCGGAGGGCGGCGAGGAGGGCCCCGCGCCGCTCTTTGAGGAGGACTTTGAGGCCGTGGACCTCGACGGCGGCGACCGCGCGCGGGTGACGGAGCTGGCGAGCTGGACGGTCTCGTGGTCGCCCGAGAGCGCGTGCGCCGAGCAGCCCGGGGCCACGGCGGAGGTGCAGGCGGGCGTGGACCTCGGCACGCAGCCCCCGGTGGACGGCCTGCAGCACATCCGCCTCGACGGGACCTGCGGCGGGGCGCTCAGCCCCGTGTCGATCACCACCAGCCTCTCCAACCTCGCCGGCGCCACCCGCCTCGTGTTCTACGCCCGCGCCGCGGAGGGCGTGTCGCCCGCCGACTCCAACCTCCGCGTCCGCTGGGGCAGCGCCGACGTGATGGATGAGCCGCTCCTCGACCAGTGGGCGGAGTACGAGGTCGACCTGACGCGCCCCGGCCTCTCGCGCGAGGACGTCGTGCTCAGCCTGAGCCCCTCGCTGCCCGGGGCGCTCGTGGATGGGGTGCGCGTCTACTGAGACGGAGAGGGGCGGAGAGGGCGCTCTGAGGGCGCTCTGAGGGCGCTCTGAGGGCGCTCTGAGGGCGCTCTGGGCGCGGGAGGTTGATGTTGACTTGAGGCCGTCGCGCGTGCGCTAATGGTCGCTGTCCTAGCGTCCCTTTGCCCACACACGAGGCCCCATGAAGCCACCCATGAAGTCCCCCATGCAGCGCCCCTCTCCTCGGCGCGCTGCGCCCCTGCTCGCGCCCCTGCTCACGCCCCTGCTCGCGCCCCTGCTCGCGCCCCTGCTCGCTAGCGAGGCGCTCGCCTTTGGCAACCGCGTCTCGCAGATCCCCAACAACGCCTGGGGCTGCGGCGCCTGCCACACCAACGGCGGCGGCTCGCCGCGCAACAGCTTTGGCGCTGACGTGGAGCGGACCGTCACGGGCGGCAGCGTGAGCTGGAGCGCGATCTGCCAGCTCGACTCCGACGGCGACTCCTACACCAACGGCGCTGAGCTCGGCGACCCCAGCTGCCTGTGGCAGATCGGCAGCCCTAACCCCTCCCCCGCGCCCGGCTTTGTGGCCACCAAGCCCTACGACGCCAACGACTACCCCCGCGAACCGGAGCCCCCCATGGGCGGCGAGCCGGAGCCCCCCGTGGGCGGCGAGCCGGAGCCCCCCGTGGGCGGCGAGCCGGAGCCCCCGGTGGGCGGCGAGCCGGAGCTCCCGGTGGGCGGCGAGCCGGAGCCCCCCGTGGGCGGCGAGCCGGAGCCCCCGGTGGGCGGCGAGCCGGAGCCCCCGGTGGGCGGCGAGCCGGAGCCCCCCGCCGGCGGCGCCCCCGCCACGCCCCCCGCGGACGAGGGCGACGCCCCTGACGGCTCCGTGGGCGCCGCCGTGGAGGACGAGGGCTGCGCCACGCGCGGCGGGCGCGCCCCCTGGCTGCTGCTGCCCCTCCTCGCGCTCGCCTGGCGCCGCCGGGCGGCCTGAGCTCCCCTCGGCGCGCCCCCGCAGCAGCGCGCCCCCTCAGCGCGCCCCCTCAGCGCGCCCAGTCCCGCGTCTCCACCAGCGGCCCG
>VGTA01000856.1 GCA_016874875.1 Deltaproteobacteria bacterium
GACGGGGGGCGAGGCCTCCCGCGGCTGCGCGCGCGGTCTCCATCAGGTCGCGCGCCGCGCCGCGGGCGCTCAGCCCTGCGGCCCGCGCCCCGCCCCGCCCCGGCGGCGGCGGCGGGGCGCGCCCTCGGGGCGCTCGCCGCCCTGCCCCCCGCCCGGCGCTGGGGGGCGGGGCGCGGGCTGCGGGCGCGGCTGGGGCGGCGCCGGGGG
The DNA here is from genome assembly GCA_016874875.1 of Deltaproteobacteria bacterium. GTDB lineage: Bacteria > Myxococcota_A > Bradymonadia > UBA7976 > VGTA01 > VGTA01. The sequence goes on from VGTA01000856.1 coordinate 208, forward strand.
GCGCGGCTGGGGCGGCGCCGGGGGGCGCGGCTGGGGCTGCGGGCGCGGGGCGCCCTGCGGGGCGCGGGGCTCGCGGGGCGCGGGCGCGGGCGCGCCCTCGCGGGGGCGGTCCTGCGCGGGGCGGCCCGGCGCGGGGCGGCCCTGCGGCGGACGCGCGCCGGCGGGGGCAGGCTCGCGGCGCGCGCCCGTGTGGCGGAGGGGGGGCGGCACCGCCGCGGGGCAGTGCCAGGCGTGCTGCGCGTCCACCTCGATGCTCATGCCGATGAGGCGCTCGATGTCGCGGAGGTAGGCGCCCTCGGTGGCGTCGCAGAACGCCACCGCCAGCCCGCTCTCCCCGGCGCGCCCCGTGCGCCCGATGCGGTGCACGTAGCTCTCGGGCTCGTTGGGGAGGTCGTAGTTGAAGACGTGACTCACCCCCGGCACGTCGATGCCGCGCGCGGCGATGTCGGTGGCCACGAGCGTGGGCAGCGTGCCCGCGCGGAAGCCGTCGAGCGCGCGCTCGCGCGCGTTCTGGGATTTATTGCCGTGGATGGCGGCCGCCGCGTGCCCGTCGCGCTCGAGCTGCTGCACGAGGCGGTTGGCGCCGTGCTTGGTGCGCGTAAAGACGATGCTCTGGCGCACCTCGGGCTGCGAGAGCAGGTGCGCGAGCAGGTGGCGCTTGTCGGTCTGCTCCACAAACATCACCCGCTGCGCGATGCGCTCCGCGGTGGTGGACTCCGGCGTCACCTCCACGCTCACGGGGGCGTGCAGGAAGTCCCCCGCGAGATTCACGATGTCGGGGGGCATGGTGGCCGAGAACAGCAGATTCTGCTTCTTGGCGGGCAGGGCGCGCAGGACGCGGCGCACGTCATGGATAAAGCCCATGTCGAGCATGCGGTCGGCCTCGTCGAGCACAAAGAACTCCACCCCGCCGAGGTCCACCTCCCCCTGCCCGTGGAGGTCGAGGAGGCGCCCGGGGGTGGCGACGAGGACGTCGAAGCCCGCGCGGAGGCGGCTGATCTGCGGGGTGGCGTTCACCCCCCCAAAGATGACCGTGTGCGTGAGCGCCGGCAGGAAGCGCGCGTAGGCCTCAAAGCTCTCCCCGATCTGCGCGGCGAGCTCGCGGGTGGGGGAGAGGACGAGGGCGCGAATCTTGCGGCGCCCGCCCGGGGCGGGGCGGCGCGCTAGGTGCTGCAGGATGGGCAGCGCGAACGCCGCCGTCTTGCCCGTCCCCGTCTGCGCGCACCCGAGCACGTCGCGCCCCTCGAGGAGCGGCGGGATGGCCTTGAGCTGGATGGGGGTGGGGGTGGCGTAGCCCTGCTCGCGCACGGCGCTGAGGAGGGGCTCGATCAGGAGGAGAGACTCAAAAGACGACATGGGACTCCGTGCGGGAGGAGGCGCGCGGCGCGCGCGGGACGAGGTGAAGATGAGCGAGCGTGAGGGCGCCCCCCGCGCGGGGCGAGCGGGGCGCGGAGGGGATGAGTGTGGGGGTGGAGACGCGAGCGCGCGAGAGGGGCGCGGGGGAGCGCGAGAGAGGCGCGCGGGGCGAGGCGCGCGGCGCGGGGCGCGCGGCGCGGGGCGCTAGACCTCCCCCTCCCCCTCATCGCTCAGGTCCGCGAGCAGGTCGCTCGCCCCCGCCGCGCGGAGGGCCTTGAGCGCCGCCCCGCTCGGCGCGCGGCGCGCCCGCCGGGCGGCGGGCGCCGCGGGCTCACCGGCGGGCGTCTCCCCCTGCGCCGCCTCGCCCTTACGAGCCCGCTTAGGCGCCGCGGGCGCCGGCGCCTCCCCCTGCGCCTCCCCCTGCGCCTCCCCCTGCGCCGCCGCGCCCTTACGAGCCCGCTTAGGCGCCGCCGCGCCCTCCGCCGCGCCCTCCGCCCCCCCGAGCGCGCCCCCCCCCGCCCCCCGCC
>VGTA01000857.1 GCA_016874875.1 Deltaproteobacteria bacterium
CCCTCCCCCCCTCTGGGAGCAGCGCCCCCCCGCCCAACTCCAAGCGCTCTACACCGCCTGGGCAGACGATGTCGCCCACACCCACGCCGCCGCCCGCCTGCTCACCGGCGAGCGCGTCATGGGCGCCGAGCGCCTCCTGAGCCAAGACCGCGCCGTGCGCCGCCCACTCCGCGCCTCCCCGCGCCCCCTCTGCCGCGCTGGGTGCGCTCGCCGCCTCGGCGCGCACTGGGAGAGCTACCGTGGCTTCCGCGCCAACTACCGCGCAGCGTCGGCGGCGCTGCGCGCAGGACTCGCCGCCCGCGGCGTGAGCCCGGAGGTGCACTTCCCAGCAGGCGGCGTGCCTCTTTTCGGCGGACGCCCCCCCTCTACCCGTCTCCCCGCCCCCTAGCCCCCCCGCTCGAGCCCCTCCAAGAACACCCCGTCGAACCGCCCCAGGACCACCCGCAGCCCCCCCCACAGCAGCAGCGCCGTCCCGTCCACCTCGCGCCGCACCCAGAACCCCAGCGCCCCCCACGGCTGCAGCGCGCCCGATTCCTCGCGCGCGAACTCCGGCAGCGCCCCGGCGAACCGGCGCGGCAGGTACTCGAGGGCGTCGAAATCGGGCGAGAGCATCGCCAGCAGGTACTCCACGCGCTCGGCGTTCACGTCGCGCGCGCGGTGGAGGTGCAGGTAGCTCTGCGCCATCAGGCGAAAAAAGCGCTGAAACACCTCATCATACAGCCGCTGCGCCGTGTGCCCCGCCACCGCCAGGTCCGCCGGCGGGACCAGCTGATCGATTCCCCACTGAATGAGCGCGGGGTTATAGAAGGCGAAGGGGCGGCGGCGGCCCGCCGCGCGCTCGTCGGGCGTGAGCGGGCGCTCGAGCGGCTGCCCGGCGAGGCGGGCCAGCAGGCGCGCGTCCCCCCAGTCGGGCTCCGGCGCCCGCAGCTCCCGCGCCAGCGCCCCCATCAGCCCGCTGTAGTGGAGCAGCCCGCTCGTCCCCGCTAAAAAGCGCCCGAGGCGCAGCCGCCCCACCTTGATCGGGCCCGCCGCCCCCTCCCCCTCAAACATGTACTCGTAGGGCGAGGCGAGCAGCCCCTCATAGAGCCGCGCGAGCCGCTCAAGCGACACGGCGCCCCCCAGGGCGGGGCGGGGCACGTCGGGGAAGCGGCGCGCGCGCAGCGCCTCTAGGTAGCGCGGGTCGAACGCCCGCAGGACCCGCTCGAGCGCCCCCCACAGCGCCTCGCGCGAGCCGTCGGTCTCGCGCCGCAGCCAGAAGCCCAGCTCGGCGTAGGGGGGCGCGCAGTCGCCGCGCAGCGAGTCGCCGGCGCGCCCGTCGCTCGACAGCAGCGGCACGCCGTGGAAGCGGGTGGCGATGTAGTCGGGGCCGTTGAAGTGCTCTTGGCGCATCACCTCGTCGTAGGCGGCGCGCTCCGCCGTGAGCCGCCCGGGCGCCGCGAGGAGGAAGGCGTGGGCCTCGGCGAGGGCGCGGGCGGGGCGGCGGAAGACCACGTCGTAGAGGTCCTGCGCGCGGTGCCCCGCCACCAGCGCGCGCGGGTTGAGCGGCAGCACCCCAAACCAGCGCGCGGCGGCGGGGGAGAGGTGCTCAAAGAGCCCGAGCGTGAGGTCGCGCGGCGCGCCCCCCCGCGCCTCCGCCCCGAGCAGCGCCCGCCACGCCCCAAAGTCAAACCCGCCGGCGGCGTCGGCGGCGTCGGCGGCGTCGGCGGCGGCGGCGTCGGCGGCGTTGGGCGCGGCGCCCCCCGCCCCGAGCGCCGCGGCCTGGAACGCCGCCCCCCGCAGCGCGCGCGGCAGGGGGCAGCGGTAGGCGGTCAGCGCGCGCGCCCCCCCCTCCGCGTCGAGCAGCAGCAGCCGCGGGCCCCAAGGGGACAGCTCCTCGGGCGGCAGGGCGCGCACGAGCGCCTCAAGGAGCCCCGCCACGCGCGCGTCGTCGGCGGGCGGGGGGGCGGGGGGCGCGGGGGGCGCGGGCAGGACGCCCTCGCGCGGGGCGGGCGCTTGGGCGCGCGCGACGCCGCGCGGGGGCGCGGTCAGCAGGGCGGTCAGCAGGGCGGTCAGCAGGGCAGGCAGCAGGGCTGGCAGCAGGGCAGGCA
>VGTA01000858.1 GCA_016874875.1 Deltaproteobacteria bacterium
CCCCCCCTCCCCCACGCGCACAAACGCCGCCTCGGGCGACCCCACCCAGAACAGATCCACCTCCGCCGCCACGCTCAAGCGCGCCCACACGCGGCGGGCGGCGCGGGCGCCGAGGTGGGCGCGCCATGCGCGGGTGAGCGGCGCGAACATCAACTCCACAGGCGCGTAGGTGTCGAGGGGCGCGGGGCGCTCCCCGCTCAGCAGTATCCCCGCGGCGAGGTCCGCCTCCGCCGTGAGCGCCTGCCCGAGCCGGGCGTAGCTGTAGCGCGCCCCCGCCTTGGGCGTGACTCCCCACCCAGACTCCTGACACCCGCCGCGCCCCGGCTCCGCCGCCGTCACGAGGCACGAGGGGCCGAGGTAGCCGCGCAGCCCCAGCGGGAGCGCGAAACGCAGCGCCCAGGGCGCGGCGCTCAGGCCGTAGAGGAGCGTGAGGGCGTGGGCGGGCTCGGCGGTGAGCGCCGGGCGCCGCAGCGCGTGGTGGACCTCGACGTGGGGCGCGAGCAGCGCCGCGAGCGGGTGCAGCTCTAGCCCCCAGTCGTCGCTGACCTGTAGCCGCAGCGGGTTAAAGACCCCCACGCTCCAGGCGCCGCGCGCGGGCGTCAGCGCGCTCTCGCGCGCCTCGAGCGGGAGGGGCTCGGCGCAGGGGGCGAGGGGGGCGAGGAGGGCCAGGAGGGCCAGGAGGGCGGAGAGCGCGCCGCGCGCGCAGAGCATGAGATTCCTGCGGCGCGGGAGACGCCAGGCGGCCAGCGGGCGGCGGCTCACGGCCTCACCTCCCAGATTCCAAAGACGGGGGCGTGGTCGCTCAGGCGGAGCGGGTCGGCGGCGAGGGTCCAGGCGAGGGCGTCGGGGTCGCCGGCGCGCACCACGCCCACCCGCTGCCCCGCGCGCTGCAGCACGTCGGAGCCCCCCGCCCGCCACGCCGACCCCGGTGAGGCGAACAGGTAGTCGAGGGTGCGGTTCCAGTCGCCCGGGGCGCCCTCCTCGTTCTCCTCGTCGGGGCCGAGCACGCTGTGGGTGAAGAGGCGCGCCTGCTCCTCCTCCGTGTCGCCGAAGCGCGCGAGGGGGAGCCAGGGACTCAGGGCGCTAAAGAAGGGCGCCATCACCTCGGGCGTGTAGGGGGGCTGGTCGAACTCGTCGCTGCACAGCGCCATCGCGCGCTCGTCGGGGAAGCCGCGGAGGCGCGCCGCCGTGGGGGGCAGCTCGTTGAAGTCGCCGCCGACCACGAAGGGCAGCGGCTCGGCGTCGAGCACCTCCTTGATCTGCTTGATCTGCGCCGCCTTGGTGCCGTCCTCGTCGTAGGCCTCCGTGTGGACCACGAACGCCGCCACCTCCCCCCCGCCCACCCGCAGCGCCGCCCGCCCGATGGCGCGCTTGATGTAGAAGGGCGCTGTCAGCGCGTCGAGGTCGGTGCGATCCCGCTGACGGACGCGGGTGGCGCTCGTGATCTCGTATCGACTCAGAATCGCGTTGCCGAGATGCATGCGCCCGAGGCCCTCGGAGGGGATGTAGCGGCTATCCCAGGTCTCAAAGTAGGCGGCGTAGTTGAGCTCGGTGTGGTCGAGGATCTCCTGCACCATGTTGATGTAGGCGCTGCGGCGGCTGTTGACCTCCACCTCCTCGAGCATCAGCACGTCGGGGTCCGCCTCGCGAATCAGCGCGTAGAGCTGCTCTAGGTGGGCGCCCACCTCCGCCGCCGTCATCACCGTGCGGTCTCCCCAGCAGTCAAACCAGAAGGGCAGGCGGGCGGCGCCGTACTTGATGTTCCAGGCCATCACGCGCAGGGCGACGCCCCCGGGCGCGCCCTCGGTGGGGGTGGGGCTGGCGGGGGTGAGGGCGCGGGCGCGCATCCGCACCGCCTCGTCGGTGGTGAAGTCCTGCGGGTCGGCGAGGGGCTCGCAGCCCGCCGCGAGGAGCGAGAGGGCGAGGGCGAGGGCGAGGGCGAAGGCGAGGGCGCGGGCGCGGGCGCGGGCGGGCGAGTGGCTCTGCATGGGGGGCCTCGGGGGGGCGTGGGGGGCGGGCGCGGCGCGCGGGGGGTCTACAGCTAAGGCAGAGCGGGCGCGTCAAGGTCAACACAAATGCTCAAA
>VGTA01000859.1 GCA_016874875.1 Deltaproteobacteria bacterium
CGCCAGCGCCAGCGCACGCCACGCGGCGGCGGGGGCGCGCTCGCGGTCGATGGCGGCCTTGCTGAGCAGCGAGGCGACGCGCTCGTCTGCGTCACGGGGGGGCGCGCCGAGGGCGCGGAGGCGCTCGGGGGTGAGGGCGGGGGCGCGAGAGGGCGTAGCGGTGCGGGCGGCGGCGGCGGCGGCGGGGGTGGCGGGGGCGGGGGTGGCGGGGGCGGCGGCGTCGCTGCGCGCCTCCGCCCACTCAAACAGCGCGTACGCCTCGGCGCTCGGCGGTGTCACCTCAAGGGCGATGAGGTGGGCGGCGCTGCGGCTGACCCCCACGCGCAGCGCGTTGAGGGTGAGCACGAACTCCAGCGGCGCCTCTTTCGCGCGCGCTGGCGTGAGCGCCGCGAGCGCCTCGCTGAGCCCCAGCAGCGCCACGAGCTGGTACTCGAGCCCCTTGACCTGCGCTGGAGAGCGGAGGTAGTCGCCAGCCCGCTCGCACCCCTCCGCCCACGCCGGCGGCGCCTCGCCGAGATAGATGTAGCAGACCTCGCGCCCCTCCGCCCGCTCGTCGAGCCACGCGCGCGCCTCGGAGGCGCTCAGCGTGAGGAGCCCCAGCGCCGGCGGCTCGCCGCCCTCGTCGAGGAGGTGGGGGGCGGGCGTGAGCGCCTGCTCGCGCGGGCGCAGCTCGGGCGGCAGGAGCTCATAGCGCCCGCTGAGGCGCTCGAGCACCCCCACCACCCCCGGCGGGCAGCGGAGGTGCTCGTCGAGCGTCTGCCGCGTGACGTCGCTGAGGCTCAGGTAGAGCTGCTGCTGCACCTCGCGCCACGAGAAGTACGTGGGGCGCAGCGCCTGCCCCTCGTCCCCCGCCACCCGCAGGTGCACCGCGCCGCGCTCGCGCGACACGCGCTGGGCGAGCGCCACCAGCACCTCGAGCTCGAGCGGCGTGAGGTCCTGCGCCTCGTCGAGCGTGATGAGGTCGGCGGCGCACCACTCCGGCAGCGGCGACATGTCCTCGCGCACCCGCCGCAGCGCCTCCTTGGCCAAGACCAGCTCCGGGGCGAACCCCATGCGCTCCTCCTCCGTGGGGGCGATCTGCTCATACGCCCGCCGCACGTCCTCCAGCAGCGGCTGCACCACCGTGTCCCACGCGCGCAGGCGCGTCGAGAGCGGCGGCGGCTCACCGGCGCCCGAGCGGGGCACGAGCGCCTGCGTGGCGCGCCGCGCCTCCCACGGCGCGCGCCCGAGGAGCCACGCGCGCACGATCCCATAGGTGAGCGCGGGCTGCGCGGCGAGGCGCTCACGGAGCTTGTGGTCGCGCAGCCGACGGTGGTCCACGAGCAGCTCCCGCCACCGCCGCTCCGCCACCCCGTCGCGCGCCGCGTCGAGCGCCGCCGGCAGCCGCCGCCGCCCCTCCTCGCCCAGGAGCTCGGCGAAAAGGCGGAGCGTGGTGCGCGCGTCCACCTCCGCGCGCCCCCCCGCCAGCGCCTCACGCGCGCTATCGGCGAGGCGCTCCGACCAGGTGAGGTAGAGCGCCCGCCCCCACGCGCCCTGCTCGATGCACCCCCACAGCGCCGTCGTCTTGCCCGTGCCGGGGGTGCCGAGGAGCAGCTGCGTGGGGCTGAGGTCGCTGATGGCGCGCCGCTGCGCGGGGGTCCACGGGTCCTCGTCGATCTCGAGCGGCTCCTCTGAGCGCAGATAGTCGCTTAAGCCCCCGAGGGGCAGCGGGACGTCCGTCTCGTCGTGATGGCGAACCGCGCGGATCACGACGCTGTGCTCAGGCAAAAGCTCCTGGAGCGGCGCGAGCGGCGGGCTCCCCCGCGGCGCCCACCACAGATAATACTGCATCCCCCCGTTCCCCCCCAGCTTCGTCCGCCGCCAGCCGCGGTTGGCCCCCTGCGTGCTCTTGAAGTGCACATCTCCGCCCGCGAGCAGCTGGCGCGTGAGGAAGTGCGCGCGCCGCTGCAGGTCGGACGGCGGTTCGAGGGCGTCTTGGTGGATGTAGAGGGTCTGTCGCATGAGCATCTCAGCGGTGGGGCGAGGGGCGAGGGCCCTGATGATCAAATAGGAAGCGGTTCCTATTTGCTCGGTGACGGCC
>VGTA01000860.1 GCA_016874875.1 Deltaproteobacteria bacterium
AGCGGGGGCGCCAGCGGGGGCGGCAGCGGGGGCGTCAGCGAGGGGGGGGCGGCCGGCACGGGCGTGGAGAGGCGCGTGAGGCGCGCGCGGAGCTCGTTGAGGGCGGCGCGCGCGCGGGGCTGATCGGGGACCGCGCGGAGCGCCCGCTCTAGGCGCGCGCAGGCGAGCTCGAGGTCCTCGCGCTCCTCCGCGAGCGCCACGAGGCCCTGGTGGGCGGCGATGAGCGACGGGCTGAGCTCGAGGGCGCGCGAGAAGGCGCGCTCGGCGGCGAGGGGGTCCTCGGGGCGGAGGGCGCCGCGGCGCACCTCCCCCACCTGCGCCCACGCCCAGGCCGCCGCCCCCGCGTCGCGCAGGTCCGAGAGGCGCTGCGCCTGCTCCGAGAGGCGCTCGTCGGCGAGGCGCACGTCGCCGAGCGCGAGCGCCACGCGGGCCGCGGCGGCCAGGGCGCCGAGGGACTCGGGGAGCGCCGCGCGCGCCTCCTCAAAGGCGAGCAGCGCGGCGGCGGGCTGCGACGCCTCGAGCAGCAGCCCGCGGCTGTAGGCGGCCACGCCGCGCAGCGCCGTGAGGTCGCGCGCCACCTCCCCCTCCGCGTCGGGGAGCGCCGAGACCGCCGCCCACCACGCCGCGAGGGCGTGCGCCGCCCCCTCGAGGTCCCCCTCGCGCTCATGGCGCCACGCCTCGCTCAGGCGGAGGAGGGGCGCGCCGGGGGTGAGGCGCCCGCCGAGCCAGCGGTCGAGCTCCACGCGCGCCTCCGCCGACATCGGCAGCACGCGCGCGAGCTCGAGGGCGCGCTGCGTGGCGAACGGGTGAGGCTCCGTGGCGCGATAGAACGCCAGCGCGGCGGCGAGCTCGCCGCGATAGATGAGCTGCTCGCCCTCCGAGAACCGCTTGAGGCGGCGCAGGTGCTCCGCGTAGGGGCCGCTCGGCGCGTAGGGGGCGGCGCCCTCCTCCACCTCTAGGCGCAGCGCCCCCCCCTCCGCGCGCACGCTCATTGGCGCGCCGCGCGCGGGGAGCTTCCAGGCGTAGTCGAGGCACACGGCGAGGCTGACCTCCGTGAGCGGGTCGAGCTGCAGCGCCGAGGGGTGGCTCGGCAGCGTGGGCAGGAGCGCCTCGCGCAGCAGGCGCGCGGCTAGGAGCGAGGCGCTCGCCGCCGTGAGGCCGAGCACCCAGCCGCGGAAGCAGTCCACGCGCAGGCTGTGGGGCGAGGGGTGGAGGGCGGCCTCAAAGTAGAAGGGCGTGGGGCGCGCGCCCCGGGGCTGGTGGACGCCCCAGCAGAGCAGGGCGGAGCCCGCCGCGCGCAGGTGAAGCTCGGCGAACTCCGAGGGCGCGCCCCCCTCCCCCGCCCCCGCCGCGAGGCGGTCGCGCAGGAGGCGCTCGAGGTCCGCGAGGCGCAGCGAGGCGCTGAGGGCGCTGAGGTGCGCGCGGGCGTGGCGGAGGCGCTCGGCGGGGGGCGTGAGGGGGGCGCGCAGCTCAAAGCGCTCGAGCGACACCCAGCCCCAGAGCGCCCGCGGCGGAAACTGCACCGCCCGCGCCCCGTCGCGGATGCTCACCCGCAGCGCCGCCTCCGCCCCCTCCGGCGCCCCCGCGGGGGCCCCGAGCGAGGCGGGGGGGCGGGTGGACGAGGCGTCGGCGGTGAGGCGCATCAGGGCTCTCCCGCGGGCGCGGCGGGCGCGGCGGGCGCGGCGGGCGCGAGCGGCGCGCCCGGGTCCTCGTCGGGGTCCACCGCCCCCACCGCCTCGGCGCGCGGGAGCGGGGGCAGCGGGTTCAGCGGCGGGGCGGCGGGGGGCGGCGGGGGCGGCGGGGGCGGGTTGGAGCAGGCGCCGAGAGGGGCGAGGGGGGCGAGGAGAGCCAGCAGCGCGGTCGCCGCGCGCGCCGCGGCGCGCGTGGGCAGAGGGGGGGCGGGGCGAGCGTTCATGGCGTCTCCTCAGGAGGGGGTGTGGCTGCCCGCGAGGCGCGAGCGGCGCGTCAATATAGAAGATTGTGCCAAATGAGGCAATATCGCCGTCGCACGGCGCCGTTTCCCCCCCGCCTAACCCCCCTCCCTCAGCCCTTGACCCTCGCCCGCCCTACCCCGCCGG
>VGTA01000861.1 GCA_016874875.1 Deltaproteobacteria bacterium
TCGCCCCCCTGAGCGCCCTCGCCCCCCTGAGCGCCCTCGCCCCCCTGAGCGCCCTCGCCGCCCCGCCGCCCGCCGCCCCCCGCGCCGAGCAGGTGGAGGCGTGGCTCAAGGCCCACGGCGCGGCGCGCTGGGTGGTGCGCGCCGGCGACCTCCAGAGCGGGCAGGAGGTGGGCGAGTCCACCCTCAGCGCCCGCCGCGACGAGCGGGGGCGCGTGGTGGTCACCGACCGCCTGCGCGCCGAGCGCACGAGCGCCGGCGCCCCCTCCGACGCCCTCCTCGAGCGCGAGAAGATCTACGACGGCGCGCCGCCGCACGCGCTCCTAGAGGCGTACTTCTACGAGGCGAGCGCCGGCGAGGCGCGCGCCGGCGCGTGGCGCGATGGGCGCTGGCGAGACATCGAGGAGGCGCCGCACCTGGGGCGGGCGGGGGACGACGGCCCCGGGCGCGGCGTGGCGGCCGCGCGCGCCGCCGAGGCGGGGGGCGACCGCGCGCGCTCCCAAGAGACGCTCTTGAGCGTCATCGGCTTGCCGGCGGACGCGGGCGTGGGGGCGCGGGCGCGGGTGAGCGTCCTTGACTTTGGGCAGGACGCCGAACTCGAGCTGCGGCTCGTGGACCTGCGCCTAGAGCCGAGCGCCGCGAGCGCCCCCGACGCCCCTTGGCGCCTCGTGCGCGAGCTCTCCACGCTCGACCTCATCTCCGGGCGCGCCAGCCGCCACGTGGAGGACGAGGAGGGGCGCGCCCTCCGCACCACCCTCGCCGACGCCCTCACCCTCGCCCTCGTCACCGAGCCTCGCCCCGGCGAGGGCGCAGGGCAGGGCGCGGGCGACGGCGGCGCTGGGGCGCTGCGGGGCTCCCTGGGGGGCGTGGCGCAGATCGAGGCGCAGCGCGGGCGCGTGGGCGAGGCGGCGCTGCAGCTCGCCATGGAGCCCGCCCGCGCCCGCTTTGAGTCGTGCTACAGGGCCGCGCCGCCCGACTCGGTGGTGGTGACGTTGCGCCTCGACGTGTCGTCCTCGGGGGAGTTGCGCTCCGTGGGCGTCAAGACGCCCACGGAGGGCCTCCGCGCCCCCCTCGCCCGCTGCGTGGCGGAGGCGGCGACGCGCGTCAAGCCCCCCGCCCCCGTGGGGGGGGACGCCACGGTGATCTACCCGGTGCGCTTCCGCCCGGCGCGCTGACACGCATGAGGGGGGCGCCGGGGCGAGGTGACGGAGGTGGTTGAGCTTTTCGCGCAAAGCCTCTAAGGTGTCCGTCGCGTCGCGGCGACGCCCCGCGCGCGCCCTCCCCCAGACGCCCCAAGGAGCCCCCGTGCCGTTCTACGACATGAGTCGGATCGAAATCCTGATCAGCGAGCCCGACCTGCAGGCCCGGATTCGCGCCCTCGGCGAGCGCATCACGCGCGACTACGCCGGCGCCGGCGAGCTGGTCCTCGTGTGCGTCCTCAAGGGGTCCTACCTATTCCTGGCCGACCTCTCGCGCGCCATCGACCTGCCCCTCGCCGTGGATTTTATGAGCGTCTCGAGCTACGGCCACGGCTTTAAGACGAGCGGCGTTGTGCGGCTCGTGCAGGACCTCAGCGAGTCCATCGAGGGCAAGCACGTGCTCGTGGTGGAGGACATCATCGACACCGGCCTCACCATGGGCTACCTGCTCGAGAACCTCCAGACCCGCCGCCCCGCCTCCCTCAAGGTGGTCAGCCTCCTCCACAAGCCGAGCAAGGCGCGCGTGCCGGTGCAGATCGACTACCTAGGGTTTGAGATCGAGGACCGATTCGTGATTGGCTACGGTCTTGATTTCCAAGGGCGCTTCCGAAACATGCCCTTCATCGGCGTCAACACAGGCGCGGGCGCGCCGCTCGCGCCCGCCGCGCCCGCCTCGCCCGCCGGAGCCCACCCGTGACTCACCGCCCGCCCGCCCCCGCCCGCCCGCCCGCCCGCCCCCTCCCCGCCCCCCGCCGCCCCCGCCTCCTCGCGGCGCTCACCCTGGCGAGCCTGCTGGCGGGCTGCCAGATCTCAGGGTCCGACATCGAGGACTGGGCGGGCGTTGAGAAGGGCGCCCTGCGCCTCGGCGGCTACGCCGTG